>JBIKLM010000032.1:0-16907 GCA_044359835.1 Planctomycetota bacterium | reverse complement strand
TACCCATAGATGCGCGGGAAATAGGCCTCGAAGAAGGCCGCCAGGGCCGCCGGATCCCGTCCGGGCAGCTTGGCCTTGAGGGCCGGGTCCAGGTCGACCTCGCCGGCGCCCACGACAGGCTGTCCGCGGCGCGCCGCCGTCTGGCCGGAGGAGGGTCGAGGGGGCACGCTCATGACGGACCGCTCGGCATCCTAGCAGCGGCCGCGGGTCCAGTCCCCGCGCCTCCCACCCCTGGGGCGGCCGGCGGCGGCCTCCGGCGGGGCCAGCGGCCCTCGCCGCGCCCTCCCCCGGGCCTCACCCGGCGAAGAGCTCCCCCAGCTGAGGGTCGAGGCCGCTGCCGGCGCGGGTCAGGCGCGGCGAGAGCGGCACCCCCAGCCGCTCCGAAGCCGCCCGCAGGCACTCGGCCTCCTCGGGCTCGACCCGGCCGTCCCGCTGAACCTCGGACCACAGGGCCGCCAGCAGCCGGCGCTTCTCGAGGGGCGCCAGCCCCTGCAGCAGGGTCAGGTCGCGCTCGAACCCGGCGAGCAGCTCGCGCCGCGGGGCCAGCTGGGCCTCGGGCAGCCCCAGGTCGGCCAGCGCCCGGGCCAGGGCCTCGGGGCGGTCCGTCCCGGCCTCGCTGGAAAGCTGAGCAAACAGTCCGAGCAGGCGCGTGGCCGGCTCGGCGAGTTCCGCCATGGAGCGGCGGCCGGGCAGCTCCAAGGGCGCGCGCCCGAAATGCGGATCGAGCCGCGCGACCAGCAGGGCCCGCAGGGCCAATTCGAAGGGCGAGCGCCCACCGTCCAGGTCGCTGGCGGCGAAGAGCAGGCGCTTGAGCTCGAGGTACTGGGCGATCGAGCAGGACTTGAGCGCCGGCAGGCACAGCTCGAACAGGGGCAGCGCCAGCTCCGCCGGCAAGCCCTCGAGCAGCGGACGCAGCCGGGCCAGTTGGCGCCGCAGCCCGGGCTCGACGCCGGCCAGCAGCTCCTCCGCGCGCCCGCCGCCCCCGCGCCCGAGCACCAAACCCAGCGCCACGGCGCGCGCATCGAGAGGCTCCGCGCTGGCCCGCCGCAGGCCCTCCGGCAAAGCGGCGAGCAACTCGCGCGAGAGGGCCAAGGCCTCGGGATCGAGGGCCCCGGCGGCGTCGGCGAGCAGCTCGGCCGCGGGCCGGGCCGGAGCGGGCGGCAGGGTTGAGCGGCGCGGCGAGCCGGCCGCGAAACCGAGCGCGGCAGGCACAGCGGCGGCCGCGCGCTCCGGGCCCTGAGCCCTCGATGGGGTCGGCCTGGCCGCGGGCGGCTGGGAGCGCGGCCTGGCGGCCACGGCCAGCGCCGGGGGCGAGCTCAGGGCCGCGCCGAGGGTTTCGAGCGCTTCGCGGGCGCGCGGTTCGAAGGGCCGGCTGCGCAGGCGCGCGACGCGCTCGGCGATCGGCGGGTGCGTCGCGAACCAGCCCGAGAAGAACCCGGCCGGCCGGCCGGCGCCGAGCAGCATGTGGGCCACCTCGCCGGTGCGGGGATGCGTCAGCGCGGAGCCCTGCCCGGCGATCGCCTCCAGGGCCCCCGCCAGGGCCTCGGGATCGCGCGTGAACTGGGCCGCGGACGCGTCCGCGAGCAGCTCGCGCTGACGCGAGACCGCCGCTTGGATCACACGGCCGAAGAACACGCCGATCGAGCCGATCAGCAGGAGCCCCAGGGCCAGCACCATGACCGGGCCGTCGCCCTGGCGGCGCGAGCGCACCACGAAGCCACCGCGGCGCGTCTGCAGCAGGCTGCGCCCGAACAGCGACAGGCACAGGATTCCGTACAAGAGCCCGATCAGCCGCACGTTGAGGCGCATGTCGCCGTTCAGGATGTGGCTGAATTCGTGCCCGATCACGCCGCGCAGCTGATCGCGATCGAGGTGTTCGAGCGCGCCGCGGGTCACCCCGATGACCGCATCGCCGGGCGTCAGCCCCGCGGCGAAGGCGTTGATGGCCGGCTCGCCTTCGAGCACATAGACCTGCGGGACCGGGCACCCAGCGGCGATGGCCAGCTCCTCGACCACGTTCAGCAGGCGCTGCTCCGCCAAGCCGCCCTGGCCGCGCAGCAACAGGCGACCATCCAGGGACTCCGCCACACTGCGCCCCCCGGAGCGCAGCTGCGAGATGCGCAGCGCCGAGCCGCCGCCCACCAGCAGCCCGGTGAAGGCCGCCGTCAGCGCCAGGCGGGCCGGATCGAACCAGCCCGGCCCCCGGGGCCCGGTCGGAAACTGTTCCTCGCCCCACACATGCACGACGCTGGCCAGCACGTACAGCGCCGTGAAGATCGCCGCCAGCGCCAGGGCGAACAGGAACAGCAGCCGCACGCTGTTGCTGCGCGCGCGGTCCTGATGTTCGAAGAAGTCCATGCGGTCTTGTCCGCCGGGGCCCGCGCCGATCGCGGGCTGCCGCAGCTCAGAGGTGGGGAGAAGTCGGAGCGGAGAAACGATTCCAGCCTGTGCGCGCGCCGAAAAGCGGACCAGAGGCTTGCGGACAGGCGGGTCGGACGACCTGGGCGCCGCCCGACAGGGCTTGCTTGGCGCTGCGGGAATTGCGTGGGCCCGCTAGGACGCTGAAGTCGGCCCCTGAACCCGAAGGCGCGTGCAGCGAGGCCGCCGAGGCCCAGGACTCCTCCACTCGGTCCCGAAGGGGCCCCCGAAGCGCGCGGCGGTGCAAGCGGCGACCGGGCGCACGGGCCCCCTCGAGCTCCTGAGGGAGCTGCCGTGCCGTGCCAGGCAAGCCTTCCGGCACCGTCCCGATCCGCTGAAGACCCGCGGCCTTCAAGATCTTCAGCCGAAGGAGACCTTGGGCGCCTGACGCATGACCTGATCTTCGAGCTCGAACAGCGAGGCCGGCTCGAAGCGGAACATGCCCGCGATCGCCGAAGCAGGGAAGCTCTCGCGCTGGGTGTTGAACACCATCACCGCGTCGTTGTAGGCCTGACGCGCCGCGGCGATGCGGTTCTCGGTCGAAGACAGCTCTTCCATCAGGGCCTGCATGTTCTGGTTGCCCTTGAGGTCCGGATAGCCCTCGGCGACCGCCAGCAGGCGCCCCAGGCTGCCGCCCAGGACCCCTTCGGCCGCGGCCAGGCGCTGCATGGCGCCGCCCGCGTCGCCGCCCTCGCCCAGGGCCTTGTGGGCCTGGAAAGCGCTGTTGCGGGCCTGGATCACCGCCTCCAGGGTCTCGCGCTCGTGGCGCAGGTACCCGCGCGCGACCTCGACCAAATTGGGAATCAGCTCATAGCGCCGCTTGAGCTGCACATCGATCTGCGAAAACGCATTCTGGTGCCGGTTGCGCAGCGCCACCAAACGGTTGTAGAGCCCGACCCCGAAGAGGGCCAGGAGCACCGGCAGTCCAAAGAACAGGGCGATGAACAGGTAGAGCATGGCAGCAGAGGGACGGAGGGCAGGCCTACGCAGGGATCCGCCCCGAATTCTCGCCGAGCCTGAGCCCGGCCCCCCGTCGCAGGTCCCCCCGCGAGATCCAGCAGGCCCTCGCCTGGGACTTCTGCACCCCGCTTGCGGTCGGGGCCCAACGATCGGCAGCAGCGCCCAGCGGGCCCCAGCCCCTCGCAACCGCTTGGAATCCGCGCTTCGAAGTCGAAGCGCGGCTCCCCGCCCCACCCGCGCGCACCCCACCCGCGCGCGCCCCAGCCCGGCGCGGAGGCCGGCCGCGGCCAACGCTCGCCGAACGGGCCTCGAGGGAGCCGCGATCAGAGACTTCGGTCCACCCTTGGCAGCCCATATGGATCCGGCTCCCCCACCGGGGTCGCGATCCCAACCGCCGCACCGGCCGGGCAGGCCGGCGCGCGGAGCCGCGAGCCCCTGGCCGTGGGGGCCTGGCCGGCCGCAGGAGCCCCTCGACTTCCAGCCGATCGGCGCAAAGCGACGTGCCTTGGTTCCGCGGGCAGCTGCGGGCGGGTCGGGCCGGGTTCAGCGGCGGGCGGGCGGCGTCGGGTCGAGCATCGGCAGGTCGAGGCCTTTGGAGCGGGCGCAGGCGATCGCTTCGGGGTAGCCGGCGTCGACGTGGCGCATGACGCCGGTGCCGGGGTCGTTGGTCAGGACGCGTTGGAGCGCCTGCTCGGCCTCGTCGCTGCCGTCGGCCACGGTGACCTGGCCGGAGTGCAGGCTGTAGCCCATGCCCACGCCGCCGCCGTGGTGGAAGCTGACCCAGGCGGCGCCGGAGGCCACGTTCAGCATCGCGTTGAGGATCGGCCAGTCGGCCACGGCGTCGGTGCCGTCCTTCATGGCCTCGGTCTCGCGGTTCGGCGAGGCTACCGAGCCGCAATCCAGGTGGTCGCGGCCGATCACGATCGGGGCCGAGAGGCGCCCGTCGCGCACGGCGCGATTGAAGGCCAGGCCGGCCTTGGCGCGCTCGCCGTAGCCGAGCCAGCAGATGCGCGCCGGCAGGCCCTGGAAGGCGATGCGCTCGGCGGCCATGTCCAGCCAGCGCAGCAGGGCCCGGTCCGCGGGGAACAGCTCGCGCACGATCCGGTCGGTGACGGCGATGTCCGCCGGATCGCCGGAGAGGGCCACCCAGCGGAAGGGGCCCTTGCCTTCGCAGAACAGCGGCCGCACGTACTTGGGCACGAAACCTTCGAATTCGAAGGCGTGATCGCAGCCGGCCTCCTTGGCATAACCGCGCAGGTTGTTGCCATAGTCGAAGGTGTCCGCGCCGCGGCGCTGCAGCTCGTTCATCAGCTCGACATGGCGCACCATCGAGGCCAGCGAACGCCGCTGGTACTCGCTCGGATCGCGCCGGCGCAGCTCGGCCGCCTGCGCCAAGCTCACGCCGGCTGGCACATAGCCCATCAGCGGATCGTGGGCCGAGGTCTGGTCGGTCAGCACGTCCGGGGTCACGCCGCGGGCCACCAGGCGCTCGAGCAGCTCGATCGCGTTGCAGGTCACCCCGATCGAGCGCGCCACGCCCTGGCGCTTCCATTCGAGGGCCTGGTCGATGGCGCGGTCGAGGTCGTCGATGCACACGTCCAGGTAGCGCGTGTCGAGGCGCTTTTGGGTGCGGGCCCGATCGACCTCGGCGGCCAGGCAGGTGCCCTCGTTCATCACCGCCGCCAGGGGCTGGGCGCCGCCCATGCCGCCCAGGCCCGCGGTGACCACCAGACGCCCCTTGAGCGTGCCGCCGAAATGCCGTTGGGCCGAAGCCGCGAAGGTCTCGTAGGTGCCCTGCACGATGCCCTGCGTGCCGATGTAGATCCACGAGCCCGCGGTCATCTGGCCGAACATCATTTTGCCCTCGGCCTCGAGCTTCCTGAAGTGCTCCCAATTGGCCCAGCGGCCCACCAGATTCGAATTGGCCAGCAGCACGCGCGGCGCCATGGCGTGGGTGCGGAAGACCCCCACCGGGCGGCCCGACTGGATCAGCAGCGTCTCGTCCTCGGCCAGGCGCTCCAAGGTGCGCACGATGGCCGCGAAGCTGTCCCAATCGCGCGCGGCCTTGCCGGAGCCGCCGTAGACCACCAGGTTGGCCGGGTCCTCGGCCACCTCGGCGTCCAGATTGTTGAGCAGCATGCGCAGGGCCGCTTCCGCCTTCCAGGAACGGCAGCGGCGCGTGCGGCCGCGCGGCGCGCGCTGCGGGCCGGGGCGGATCTCGAGCGGGGGCAGGGCGGCGGCGGCGGTCGGATTGGCCATGGTCGGAAGGGGCGGCGGGGCGGGCCGGCGGCCCGCGGCGGGAAGCCCAGGGTACGGCCTGGGCGGCGTCGGAAGGGCTCCCCAGGGGGGGCTCCCCGGGGCCGCCGGGCCCACCGCGCGGGCCCGCCTGGGCTGAACCGGCTCCATATTGACGGAGCGTCACTTTTCTGCTGGACTCCCCCGGCTCCGCAGGCGCACCTCCGCCGACCCCGACCAGCGCCCGCCCGCCGCCCCACCGCCCCATCCGGATGCCGCCCCTGCGCAGGAACCCCGCCGGCCGCGCCAAGAAAGAGCGCGAGCGCGCCGAGCGCGAACGCCGCTATCTGGAGCTGGCGCGCCGCCTGCTGCTCGAGCGCGGTTACCTCGGCCTGACCATGGATGCGCTCGCCGAGGCCACCGAGTTCTCGAAAGGCACGCTGTACCAGCACTTCGGCAGCAAGGAAGACCTGCTGTTGGCCCTGGTCGGCGACCTGACCGAGCGCAAGCTGGCCCTGTTCGAGCGCGCAGCCCTGTGGCGCGGCCCTTCGCGCGAGCGCATGCTGGCCATCGGGCGGGCCTATCGGCGCTTCGCGCTGCTCTACCCCGAGGACCTGCGGGTGACCCAGATCGCCCTTTCCGAGCCGCTGCGGGCCAAAGCGAGCCCGGAGAGCAATCTGCGGCTCGCGCAGATCGAGGAGCGTTGCCACGGGGTCCTGATCGGCGTGATCCGCGACGGAATCGCCCGCGGCGAGCTGCCCTGGGAGCCGGGGCGCAACCCGGGCGAACTGGCCTTCACCCTGTGGGCCACCAGTTTCGGCCACTACAGCCTGGCGGCCATGGACCTCGACCTGGCCGCTCTGGGGGTCGCCGATCCCCTGTGGGTGCTGGAGCGGGCCTATCGCGCGCTGCTGGACGGCTACGGCTGGCGGCCCCTGACCGCGGAGTGCGACTGGGACCAGGTCGCCGCGCGCATCGACCTGGAGCTGTTCTCGGGGCCGCCGGCCGACGAACCGGGCCGCCGAGCCTGACCCCCCGCCGGCCCTGCCCGGGCCGCAATCCGACCGCCGCCGAACACCCCGCCCGCCCGCCAACCATGCAAAATATGACGCTCCGTCAAGAAATGATCAGGGAGAACGAACTCCGGTCCGCCGGGGCCGCGGCCCTGCTGCTGGCCTGCTTGGCGCTCTCGGCCTGCCAGCGCGCAGCGGGCGCGGCCCCGGAGCGGCGCCCCCTGCCGGTCGCCTGGACCCTGGCGGAGCCGGCGACGAGCCTGACCGCCCTGCGCCGCTACCACGGCGAGCTGCGCTTCCGGCGCAGTTCGGAGCTGGCTTTCCGACGCTCCGACCGGGTCGTGGAGCTGTGCGTGCAAGAGGGCCAGGAGGTGGCCGCGGGCGAGCTGCTGGCGCGACTCGAAACGCGGCCCCTCGCAGCCGAGCAGCGCGCGGCGGCCGCCCGCGTTCGTGGGGCGGCGGCGCGCCTCGAGGAGCTCGAGCGAGGTCCGCGCCGCGAGCAGATCGACCTGGCCGCGGCCCGCGTGCGCGAGCTCGAGGCGCGGCTGGCGGCGGCGCAGCTGACCGCCGAGCGCCTGGGGGTCCTGGCCCAAGGCAAACACGGGTCCCAGGAGGACGCCGACCTGGCCCGGCGCGCGGCCGAGGCCGGCGCGGCGGCGCTGGAGGGCGCGCGCGCGTCCCTGTCCGAACTCGAGAACGGCACGCGCAGTGAGCAGCTCGAGGCCGCCCGCGCCGAATTCGCAGCCGCAGAGGCCGAGCAGGAGCGCCTCGAACTCGAGCTCGAACTGTCCGAATTGCGCGCGCCCTTCGCCGGGCGCGTGGCCGAGCTGGGGCTCGAGATCGGCGCCTTGGCGGCGCCGGGTCGAAACGCCCTGCGGCTGGTCGAAAGCGGCGCCCTGGAGGCCTGGATCGGGCTGCCGCCGGCGGTGCTGGCGGAGCTCGAGGCGCGCCTGGCCGAGTCGCCGCAGGTGCTGCTCGAGCTCGAGGGCCGCCAGGTCGCCGCCGAATGGATCGCGGCGCTGCCGGAATTCGATCCGGCCACGCGCACGCGCACGGCGCTGTTCGCCCTGTCGAGCGCGGACAGCGCGCGCAGCTCCGCGGGAGCGCTGGTCTGCCTGCCCTTCGAGCGCACGCTCGAGGCCCGCGGGCTGTGGTTGCCGGCGGAGGCGCTCGTGCGCGGCGAAGAAGGCCTGTGGGCCGCCTACGCCCTGGTCGAGCGCGCAGGCCGCACCGAGCTCGAGCGCCGCCCGCTCGAACTCCTGCACGACGCCGGCCCGCGGGTGCTGGTCAGCGGCCTCTTGGCCCCTGGGGAGCGCGTGCTCTCCAGCGGCGTGCAGCGCGCCGTGGCCGGCCAGTGGGTCGAAGCGGCGCATCCGGCGCGAGCCGGGGAGGCCGGGCGATGAGCGTCAAGGAACTCGCGCGCGGCATCGCGGGCGGCTTCTTCCGCGCGCCCCAGGCCGCTTGGCTCCTGGTGCTGCTGACCCTGGTGGCCGGCGCCGTGGCGATCGAACGTCTGCCGCGCACCGAGGACCCCAAGCTGGTCAATCGCTACGCCCTGGTCGAGACGCTGCTGCCCGGCGCCGACGCCGAGCGGGTCGAGGCGTTGATCACCTCCAAGCTCGAGGACGAGCTCGAGCGCATCGAGCAGATCGCGCTGTCGATCTCGACCTCGCGCACGGGCTACAGCAGCATCCGCCTCGAGCTCGACGCGCGCATCCGCGACGACCGCGCCGCGGAGCAGGTCTGGTCGAAGGTGCGCACGCGCCTGCAGCAGGTGGCCTCGCTGCTGCCCGCGGGCAGTTTGGGACCGGAGCTGATCGAGCAGGACGTCTCCGCCAAGGCCCTGATCGCGGCGCTGGTCTGGAGCGGCTCGCCGGAGGCGGCCCCGCTCGGGCTGATGACGCGCCTGGCCGAGCAGCTCGGCGATCGCCTCGAGCGCCTGCCCGGCACCAAGCAGATCGAGATCGGCGGCGCGGTCGAAGAACGCCTGGAGCTGAGCGTGCGGGCCGAGCGCCTGGCGGAGCTCGGGCTCGGCGCCGGGGAGCTGGCGCGGCGGCTCGAGCGCGGCGATGCCAAGCTGCCGGCCGGGCGGCTGTTCGATCCCCGTCAGGAGCTGTCGCTCGAGGTCGCCGGGGAGTTCGAGGACCTCGAGCGCATCCGCTCGCTGCCGGTGGCCCAGGGTGCCCATGGCGCGGAGCTGCAGGTGGGCGATCTGGGCAGCCTGCGGCGCACCTGGGGCGAGCCCGAGCCGGACCTGGCCCTGGTGAATGGCCACCGGGCGGTCGTGGTGGCGGCGCTGATCGAGCCCGACAGCCGCGTCGATCGCTGGGCCGAGCGGGCGCGCGCCGAGCTCGAGCGCCTGCGCGGAGAGCTGGCCGCGCCGCTGGCTCTCGAAGTGCTCTTCGACCAGAGCGTGTTCACCCGCGCAAGGCTCGCCAACCTGGCCGTCAACCTGGGCCTGGGCGCCCTGGCGGTGCTGGGCGTGCTGCTGTTCTGCATGGGCTGGCGCCAGGCGCTGCTGGTGGCCACGATCCTGCCCCTGGCCTCGGTCTTGACCCTGGCCGGCATGCTGGCCTGCGGGGTCGAGATCCACCAGATGTCGGTCACCGGCCTGATCATCGCCCTGGGCCTCCTGATCGACAACGCGATCGTGATGGTCGACGAGGTGCGCCATCTGCGCCACCAGGGACGGGCCCCGGAGGAAGCGGCGCGCGAGGGCGCGGCGCACCTGTTCCTGCCGCTCACGAGCTCGACCTTGACCACCGTGCTGGCCTTCATGCCGATCGTGCTGATGCCGGGCCCGGCCGGCGAATTCGTCTCGGCCATCGGCATCACCGTGATCCTGGCCCTATCGAGCTCGCTGCTGCTCTCCCTGACCATCCTGCCCGCCTGGGCGGCCCGGCTGCCGCCCGCAGCGGACCAGGGCCGCGGCTGGTGGAACCACGGCCTGCGCTCGGCGCGCCTGGCTGAGCGCTACGAGGGCCTGCTCGTGCGCCTCTATCGCTGGCCGCGCCTCACGGCCGTGGGCCTGTGCCTGCCGTCGCTGCTCGGTTTCGTGGCTGCCGCACACCTGCCGGAGCAATTCTTCCCGCCCAGCGACCGCAACCAGTTTCAAGCCCAGCTCTGGCTGCCCCAGGGCGCCAGCCTCGAGCGCAGCGCCCAGGCGGCGCTCGAGCTCGACCGGCTGGCGCGCACGATCGACGGCATCCAGCGCGTGCACGTCTTCGTGGGCAAGAGCGCGCCCAAGTTCTACTACAACATCCCGGAAGGCACCTCCGGGGCGCCCTTCTACGCCCAGGCCCTGATCGAGGTCCGGGATGCGCGCGAAACGCCGCGTCTGGCCAACCGCCTGCAGGCGCTGCTCGACCAGGAGCTGCCGGAGGCTCAATCGGTGGTGCGCCTCTTGGAGCAGGGGCCGCCTTTCGAAGCGCCGGTCGAGCTGCGCCTGCTCGGGCCGGACATCAGCGAACTGGCGCGCCTCGGGGAGCAGCTGCGCGAGCGCATCGCGCGGCTGCCGGGGGTGATCCACACCCGGCAGACCCTCGACGATGGCCGCGCCGTGCTCGAGCTCGCCGGCAGCGAACGCGGCTGGCTGGCCGCCGGCCGGCGGCCCGTGGACCTGGCCGGGGAGCTGGCCAGCCTGACCGAAGGCCAGCGCGGCGGCTCGCTGCTCGAAGCGACGGTCGAGCTGCCCCTGTTCGTGCGCCTCGAGGCCGCCGGGCGGAGCGATCTGGACCGGCTTTCCGAGCTGGCCTTGGCCGCGGACACGCAGCGTCTGCCCCTCGATGCCCTGGCGAGCCTCACGCGGCGCCCCGCGTTCGCCTCGATCCCCCACCGGGATGGGGAGCGGCTCACCGACGTGCAGGGCTTCCTCTCGGCCGGATTGCTGCCCAGCCAGACCCTGGCCGCCCTGCAGGCCGAGCTCGAGCGCGATCCGGTGGCCTTGCCGGAGGGCTATCGCATCGAGGTCGGCGGGGAATCCGCCGAGCGCGACGACGCCGTCTCCGACCTGGCCGGTTCGGTCGGCATCCTGCTCGTGCTGATGCTGGCCACGCTGGTGCTGTCCTTCGGCTCCTATCGCTCGAGCGCGCTGATCTTCGCCGTGGCGGGCTTGTCGATCGGTCTCGGGCTCTTGGCCATCTACGCCTTCGGCTACCCGTTCGGATTCATGGCCATCATCGGGTCGATGGGCCTGGTCGGTGTGGCGATCAACGACTCGATCATGGTGCTGACCGACCTCGACAGCGATCCGCTGGCGCGCACGGGGGAGGCGCAGGCCATGGCGCGGGTCGTGCGCCGCGCCACCGGCCACGTCCTGGCCACCACCCTCACCACCATGGCCGGCTTCCTACCCCTGATCATCGCCGGCGGCCAATTCTGGCCCCCCCTCGCCGTAGCCATCGGCATGGGCGTCGCCGGCGCCACCCTGATCGCCCTGGGCCTCGTCCCCGCCGCCTTCCGCCTGACCCGCAAACCCACCGAGCGCCCCGCCCCTGCACCCTGACCTCGCCCCAGCCCAGGCCCCATCTCCCTGAAGACTCAACGAACCCCGCACCTAAGCCGGGGGCTGCCTCACCAGGATCTCGTTGACCGCGTTGTGGTCCCGGAGCTCGTCCAGCTCCTCAGCGTCCGTGAAGTCCCCGTCGCCGTTCAGGTCGAAGCGGTTCTGGCTCCAGTTGCCGAGGTGGTCGAGGGTCCAGCGCTGGTCCTGCTTCGCTGTGCTGATCGAGCCGCCCGAGAGCGTGCCGCGGTGGGCCCGCGTGACCCGGTCCAGGTCGTCGATCGAGTACAAGAAGTCAAAGCCCGTGTGGACCTTGTCGTCCACCGACAGGATGTTCCCGCCGCGGTCCCAGGCCAGGGTCACGTCGTAGGCCTTGTAGGCCGTGGCCGCTTCCTCCCAGGACACCGTCGTCATCCGGTTGAAGCGGTCGACGCGGTTGTAGGCGTTGGCCGAGTCGTAGAGCTGGTGCTGGAGCCCGATCGAGGGGTAGGCCGTGCGCGCCAGCTGGCCGGTGCCCAAGTACGCGTAGCGCACGAGCAGCGTGCCGTCCACGTTGACACCGGAGACGCGGCTCATGTCCGCGTCGAAAAGCCCCGCGGAGTTCGAGTAGGTGTAGGTCACCGACTTGCCCGACGGATAGGTCGAGCCCGTACGGCGCACGGAGTTCCGGCCGCCGGTCGCCTTGGCATAGGCGTGCGTCAGGGCGTAGTCGTCCACCGACCCCGATTGGCCGACGGCGCTGTTCGTGTCCTGGGCGAAGGAAGTCACGTGGCTCCAGCCATCGTAGCCGAGCTTGACCTGGTCGACCACCCCCCCGCCGCTCGAGGCGTCGTACTGGGTCACCGTCAGCCGACGGCCCAGGGAGTCGTAGCCCGTCTCGATCCGCCGCACGGCCCCGTCAAAGCCCGTCGCCAGGGTCGAAACCGCCCGGCTGGTCAGGCGGCCCGAGGCGTCGTAGGCCATCTCGGTCACGTTCCCGGCCTGGTCCTTGGTCCAGATCTGGCGGCTGCGAGCGTCGTAAGCGTAGCTCACCACGTCACTTGCGCCCGTCGAGTCCGGGTAGGCCACCTTCTGCAAGAGGTGCCCCGTGGCGATCTTGCTGTCCCCCGCCGAGCTGCCCTTGACCGTCCCGTAGGTATAGACCGTCTCCTGGTCCGTCCCGGGGCTCGGCACATCGGCGATGATCTTGGTCCGAAGGCCGTCCACGTACTCGTAGCGCACGGTCTGGTTGTCGTCGGCGCCCGAGGGGTTGCCGGAGTTGACCGAGGCGGAGTAGTTCTGGACCTCCTTGGTGACCCGGCCTAGGGCGTCGTACTCCCGGTAGGTCACGTGCCCGAGGGCGTCGGTCATGGTCTTGACCCGCCCGTCGTCCCCGAAGACCGTGGTGCTGGCGGGGTTGTTGTCGGCGGAAGCCGGCACCGAGGGGACCGTGGTGCGGTTGAAAGTCGTCTCGCCGTTGGTGCCATAGCTCGCCTGCCCCGTGGCCCGCCCGAAGCGGTCGTGCCAGGCCGCCTCGATCTGCACCCTGCCCTTCAGGTCCGCGGCCGTCAGGATCAGGGAGTTGCCATCGGCGTTCGTGTCGAGGGCCCCGGTCGTTTGCCCGCTGCCAAAGTCGCTGTGCCGGCGGTCGATGCGCGCCGAGAGCACCAGGTCGTCCCCGTCGAAGCCCGAGAGCGACTCCGCGAGCACGATGTCGCCCACCACGTCGTCGGCGTCGCTGTAGCCGGTGTCGTTGTGGCTAGCGAGCTCGTAGCTCCGCACCTCGCGCCCGATGCGGTCGTAGAGGCTCTTCGAGAGGCTGTGGCCGTCGCGCTTGATCTCACGCCCCATGGCGTCGTACCACACCAGCTCCTCCAGATTGTCATCGTCGGAGCCGTCCGCCGCGTCGATCTGGTGGCGCGTCGTCTTCCACACCTGCCCGCGCTCGTCGTAGTAGGTGCGCGCCAAGGACAAGCGGTTCGTCGCCTCCGTGACCGGCTCATCCGTCCCCACCACGATGCTGGCGGTCGAGCTGTAACCCGCGCTGGCGGTCTGCCGACCCAGGTTGTCATAGGCGACGAGCAGGTGCGGCGCCGTGGGGTTCGTGGTCAAGAGCACCCGCCCGCGCACGTCGTAGGCGTAGCTGGTTGAATCGCCCGTGCTGCTGTCCTTGTAGGCGGTCGTCTGCGTCACCAGGCTGTTCCCACCGGCCGCGCCCCCGTCGTAGACGGTCAGCGACAGGCGGGTCATGTTGTTCGTGCCGGAGGACGAGCCGCCCACCTCGCCGAAGTCATTGGTGCCGACCCAGCTCTCGATCTGCCGCCCGATGCCGTCGAAGGTCACGCGGCTGATCGTGCCGTGGGGCGCCAGGGTCCGCACCCGCCGCCCCAGGGTGTCGTAGGCGAAGCTAGTCTGGTCGTAGTGCGTGCCGTCCGTGCCCGGCAGGCTCGTCGGGATCAGGAAGTAGGCCCGCGAGTTCTCCAGGGTGTAGCCCGAAGCCGCGTAGGTCTGGGTCGACAGGCTCGCCAGGGTGCCGAGGTCCACCGCCGCGATCAGGTCCGCCTGGGTCTCGTCGATGTGGCCGGTGACCGCCGTGGTCGTGCTGCCGCCCGAGATGGCCACGCTGCCACTGGCCTCCCCCTGACCGGCCAGGTTTACGAGGGACAGGGACGCTGGCCCGTAGAACTTCTCCGGGCTGCCTTCGTAGTCCGGGTAGGACAGGCTGAGCAAGCGCCGGTCGAGCAGGCGGCTGAAGTAGCGCTTCGAGACGCGCCCCTCATGGTCCGTGCTCTCGCTCTGGCGCCCCTGGGCGTCGTAGACCATCGTGGTGACCCGGTGCAGGGCCCCCGCGGTGCTGCTGAAGCCGCTCGGGATCGTGACGCCATTGAAGACCTGGCCGGCGCCCGTCTGGGTCGTGTCCGCGTCCTCGACGGAGACCGTAGCCAGCCCGCCCGCGTACTTGGTGAAGCCGATGATGCCGTCGGCGCCCTTCACGAAAAGCGTCCGGCCGCGCTGGTCGAGGTACACTGACTCCGTGGTGGCGCTGCCCGAGCCGTTGTTCGAGGTCGAGACCAGGGGATGGGTCGTGACCACCTTCTCGATCGCCAGGCTGCCCGAGTAGAAGGTCGTAGCCAGGCTGGTTGTGTTGGTGCCCGTCGTGCCCGAGGTGATGGCCTGGGTGTATTCCGTGCTGGTCGCGATCACGGGACGCACGACGGCGTCGTCTCCGACCGTCAGGGAGGCGCTGGAGTAGGTCCTCGCGCCGTCGAAGTACTGGGTCCCTGAAGACCCTTGCGCCCACTTGGTCGAGAGCAGGAATCCGGTCGTGGCGCCGCTGGTCTCGCGCTGGTAGGTCTCGACAAGGCCGGCCGAAGCCGCGGTCGACACCGCGCCCGTCGAGTGGGTGTAGCTCGAGACCGCCGCCGGCGTGAAGACCGTGACCACCCGGCCCGAAGCGTCCCGGTCCACATGCGTGACCCAGTAGCCCGGGGCCGGCGAGCCCGACGGATCGTCATCGCTCTTGACCAGGGTCAGGGCCTGCCCCGCCTCGTCAAAGTGCTGGGTCTCGAAGGAGCCGTCCGGCAGCCCGACCACGGTGCGTGCGGACCAGTTGTCCGTATAGCCGCTGGTGTCGGAGTAGGAGCCGTTCGTCTGGTAGTCGAGCGTGTGCGTTCCGTTGCTGGCCCCGCTGCAGCCGCAGCGGCCGTTGAACCAGCCCTCCTTGACCCGGTAGCTCGTGTCGTAGGCGTAGTAGGCCTCCGCATAGGGCTTGAGGTTGGCCTCGGTCTCGGTCAGGAAGTCATCGTCGAAGGTGAGGTCCTGCCAGTCGTGCCGCCGGGTGCCTTCCGCACCGACCACGTACTTGAGGCAGTGCGGGTAGCCCGGGTTGGTGACGGAGTTGTAGCTGCCCTCGTAATAGCGGTAGTAGGTCTTGGCGACGCTGTCGATGCCGACGTCCGTCAGCGGGGTCGTGCGGGTCGCCGATTTGAGGTCGCCCACATCCCCGAAGGTCTCGTTGGTGTAGTAGGCGTAGTCGACCTCGCCGACCGTGACGACACCGCTGGGGCTCGACCAGGTGCCGGAGGTCTTGGTCTCGGCCTTGACCTCGGTCAGGCGCGAGACCCCGTCCAGGGTCGTATAGGTGTAGGTGTAGCGGCGGTCCTCGGCGTCATAGGCCGTCAGGATGCGCCCGGAGCTGTAGCCCGTGCTGATCGCGGTCGATCCGGTCGTGGCGTGACCGACATAGGCGACCTTGCCGGAGGTCGTCTCCGACTTCCAGAACTGACCAGCAGCCGTTCCAGCGTCCCCGTCGAAACCGAAGAAGGTCCACTTGTTGCCGACCTGGTCGGTCAGGGTGTAGGTGTCCGGCTCGCTGCCGGCCCCGGTCGCGAGCAAGAACACTCCTGCCGCCCCGTTTTTCCCCCGGAAGGTCGTCGCACTCGGGCTGCCCGAGACCGCGACCCGCTGGTATTCGACGAAGCGATCGGCCCCGTACACCAGATAGAGCACGTCCTCTTTGTCGTCGCTCGGGTGCTCGTAGAGCTGGATCGCCGGCTGGCTGGTCTGGAACCAGTTCTTGTCCTGGAAGCCGTCGCTGTCCTGGTGCGCGCTGCCCGAGGTGAGCTGGCGGGGGTTGTACGTCCGGCCGATCACCCAGGGGATGCCCTCGCTCGGCAGCGCCAGGTCCACCGGACTGACCTCCGGCGCTCCCGTGAAGAGGTTGACCGAACCCGCCGACGCGCCGCTGAATCCGCCCTCGAAGGGATTGCCTTCGATCGCCATGCCGAAAGGAGCACCTGCCCTCAACCCCCCATCGAGGTCAACGCCCCGTTGGCCCACCTGGGGCCGGATCCCCTGGACCGCGCTCGAGGCGCTCGGCAGATAGGTCGTCAGGGAACCCGCGTGGACCGAGAGGATCGGGTCCGAGGCGGCGCTGGCCGGTGCAAGGCTAGGAGGCGCGATCCATCCCGTAATGACGGATATGGCTGCAACTCCAGCGGCGGCGAAAACCGAAGCAAAGATGGCGGGGTGTGCCATGGCGCAATCGGGGACGAGCGACGAGCGGGGCAGGAAAGGTGCGACGAGCGGCGAGCTCCTGAGGGTCACCCACCGCGAAGCCCAGGGAGAGCATCGGGGAGTGATTCAGCGCGGATGCGAGTCGAAGGCTGCCGAAACCCTCAGGAGGGCAGGTGGGCGATCGACGGCGCGATTGAGAAGGAGTAGGACCTGCGGAGCGCGAAGCTCGACCGGCCCTTCACTTCCAACACTAAGCACGATTGCTGGCCGCGCAACCCACTCGACTCATGAATCCTCCATCAAGGCGCAGAGGCATCGAAGTGCACCAACGCGATTTGTTCGCCTGAGCTCCGCACGCGGCACGTGCCTTGCTATGCGCCGCTTTGTAACGGCAATGTAAGAAGCCCTCGACTTCGCGGCATCTGTCGAAGATTTCGATCTGGACGGATGCCATGCGTGTCCCCATCGGAGGACACCATTGTGAGACTGCATCGCACCGGAGATTTCCCTGGGGAAGGCGGATTCGATTTTTCCATCATCTCTAGAAATGGCTGTCCCGCCAATGGGCCTCGTCATTCAATTCGCACCATTCATCGCGCTTCTCAGTCCTGCCCCCGCGATTCGTGGTTTTACTGCCCCGAGGGCCGTTGCACCCCAGCCGAGTCCTCGCCGAACCGGGACTGCGTAGGCTCCAGGCAAGCTCCCGAGGAGTTGTCTTAGCAGCAGGCTGCTCGCCGTGTCCCGCGCGGATTGGGCGAATAGATAGAAGAATCAGCCACTAGCGG
>JBIKLM010000348.1:0-4929 GCA_044359835.1 Planctomycetota bacterium | reverse complement strand
GCCTCGGGCGCACACGGAGCCGGGGCGGAAAGCGCGCGAGATGCCTTTGTCCCGCCACCCGCCGGGCGCGAGCGCTGGGATCGGGGCCGCGCGCGGATTCGTTGCCAGCCTCACAGGGGCCGGAGCCAACCTCGACCCGGGCCCAGCCCGGATCGCCGCAGCCTCCTGCCGGAGGGCCGTGGCGATCACCCGCGCCTGCGCGTTCGGGGGTCGCTGGGACTCAGCCCCAGGAGCCGGCGAATCCGGGGCCCGCGCCCGCGAAAGCCAGAGCGAGCGGGGCGCTCGCGGAGGCGGCCGGCCGCACGGGCCGGTCCCGCTCGAGGCCGCCGGGCCGCGCCTCCCGGGCCGCGCCGCTTGGCAGCGGATGCCACGCCGCGCTCGCCCCGCGCCCCCCGCGCCGATGCCCGCCGCGCCGCTGCACGGGGCCCTGGACCCCGCAGGCCGCCGCCCTGCCCCGATTCCGGCCTCCTGTTGCCCGGCGCCAGCGCCTATGTTGGCTGCATGCCGGCCTCGCCCGCCCCGCTCGGACCCGCCGCCGACCGCTGGGACGCCGGCGACATGGGCTGCGGCGAGCTGATCGTGCTGCTGCGCGCGCGGATGCGTGCGCTGGCGCCCGGGCAGCTGCTGCACCTGACCGCCCGCGACCCGGGCGCCCCCGAGGACCTGCCCGCCTGGAGCCGCATGACCGGCCACCCGCTGCGCCACGAGGCCCACCCGGACTACTGGTTCGAGCGCCGCGCCGATTGAGCTCTGCGGGCGGGGCGCCACGGAGCGACCCGCGCCGCGGCGAGCGCCCGCGGCCCCCCGAGCTCCGCGGCCGTCCTCGCGCCGCTGCACACCCACCTCTCGCTCGCTCCCCGACCCCGCGCCCTCCCCGAAACCCCTCGCCCCCCCGATCCCATGCCCGGCAAATTCTGCGTTTCCCTGACCTTCGCCAAAGACAACCGCGACAAAGCCACCGTCGGCTTCGTGGTCGCCAACGCCGCCGCCGGCTCCGAGAAATCGACCCTGGTGTTCCTCTCGACCGAAGCGGTGCGCCTGGCGGTGCCCGGCTACGCCGACGAGATCCACGAGGAGGGCTTCGCGCCGCTCAAGGACCTGATCGCCAACTTCGTCGCCGCCGGCGGCACGATCTACGTCTGCTCGCCCTGCTTCAAGAAGCGCGGCCTCGACGAAACCAAGCTGATCCCCGGCGCCAAGATCGTCGGCGGGGCCAAGCTGGTCGAGTGGCTGTCCGACGGCTCGCCCTGCGTTTCTTTCTGAAGCCGGCGCGATCTCTCCGCCGACCCAGGCCCCGCACCCGCGCCCAAGCGGTCCGATGACCTCCGACGCCTCCTTGCCCCCCGACGCCTCCTTCGACGGCGGGGACCTGGACTGCGGCAACGGCCTGCTGCTGCTGATCCGGCGCCACATCGACCCGCTGCTGCCCGGCC
Source organism: Planctomycetota bacterium (assembly GCA_044359835.1). Lineage (GTDB taxonomy): Bacteria > Planctomycetota > UBA1135 > UBA1135 > JBIKLM01. Next base: position 3,496 of record JBIKLM010000348.1, on the reverse strand, counting down.
AGCGGCTCGAGCTGTTCTCCACCGAGATCTCGGTCGACGAGGACCTGCCCGCCTGGTGCCGGCTGACCGGCAACCCGCTGATCGCCTTCGAAAAGACAGGTCGCCAGCGGCGCTTCCTGATCCAGAAGGGTGGAGAGCGCGACGCCGGACCTTCCGCGTCGCGCCCGGAGACCGCTGCTCGTCGCCCCGACTCAGGACGGGCCAGGGACGCCCTGCCCGCGGAGGGCCTGGTCCGCTCCGCCGGCGAGCGCCAGCCCCGGGAGCTGCCCCAGATCGCGCCCTACGCGCCCCTGGGCGTGGGCTCCTGGCCGCGGCCGCGCTGGCTGCTCGAGGCCCTGCACCAGCGCCTCGAGGGGCGCCTCCCCGAGGCCGACTTCGAGGCCACCGCCGACGACGCCGTGCGCCTTTGCGTGGCCGCCCAGGTCGCGGCCGGGGCCGAGGTGCTCAGCGACGGCGAGATGCGCCGCGACAGCTACGCCAGTTTCGTGGGCGCGCGGCTCGACAACTGCCAGCTGATCCCGATCAGCGACCTGTTGCCCTACGTCGAGCACCCCGAGGAGTTCGAGCGCGAGCTGCGCGCCCTGGACGTGCCCGCCTCCAAGGTGCGCCATCCGGCGGTCTTCGGACCCCTGCGACGGTCCAAGCCCCTGGCCCTGCACGAAGCGCGTTTCCTGCGCTCCCAGAGCCCCCTGCCGATCAAGGTGGCCCTGCCCGGGCCCTACCTGCTGACGCGCACCCTGTGGCTCGATTGCCTGCTCGAGCGCGCCTATGCGACCCGCGAGGCCCTGGCCGCCGATGTGGTGCGCATCCTGCGCGAGGAACTCGCCGAGCTGCTGGCCGAGGGCGTGTCCGTGGTGCAGTTCGACGAGCCGGTGCTCTCCGAGGTGGTCTTCGGCCGCGCCGCCAAGCAGCGCTCGTTCATGTGCGGCGCGCTCAGCGAGCGCGGCGAGCCGGCCGCCGAGCTGGCTTTCGCCGCCGAGCTATTGGCCGCCGTGACCGACGGCCAACCCCGCGAGCGCCTCGGCCTGCACGTCTGCCGCGGCAACTGGACCCCCGACGAAAGTGCGGCCCTCTCCGGCGATTACGGCCCGCTGCTGCCTTTCCTGGCCCAGGCCCCGGTCGGCACCCTGTTCCTCGAAGCCTGCACCCCGCGCGCCGGCGACCTGGCCCTGCTCGCCGCCCTGCCCGAGGACAAACGCGTGGCCCTCGGCTGCGTCAACCCCAAGGACCCCGCCATCGAGGCTCTCGAAGCCGTGCTCGCCCGCGCGCGCCGCGCCGAATCCCTGCTGGGCCCCGGCCGCCTCTGGCTGACCGCCGACTGCGGCTTCGCCACCTTCGCCGACAACCCCGTCGCCTCCACCTCCGCCGCCAGCGCCAAACTGACCCTGCTCGCCGAAGCCGCCCGCCGCCTGCGCGGCGGCTGAGCCGATTCATCCAGGTCCGAACGCCCCTTCGGTTCAAGCGGGCTCATCGGAAAGTTGCAGAGAGGCCAAGAGCCTTAACCCTGGATCGGATTGGCGTGCTGGCTTCACGCAGTCCTTCTTTGGGCAGGCCTTCTCCGGACGCTGCCTTCGTCCCGCCCCTGGACGAGGCGGCGGCTGCTCGGCGCGCGTTCACAGCCAGTTCAGCAGCCTGTCGAGGAGCCGGGCGAGATCGCCGGTGGCGCCGGGGGCGGCGGGCACGGCGCCGCACAGTTGGGCGTCGGGCGGGATCAGGCCGCGGTCCCAGGAAAGGAGGTTGATTTGCAGGGGCAGGGCGGTGCCAGGGTGCACTTGGAAGACGGCGCGCACGGGCTGGTGGCCGCTGACCGGATCGTGGATGCGCATGCGATAGTCGCGCATCATCTCGAGCTCGTCCCCCAGGGAGCCCTGCAGCTGCTCGAAGCGCCAGGTGCATTTGGCGTCCAGGATCGCCACCCGCGGGGGTTGGCCGGGGCGCCGGACTTCGATCCACAGGTCGGGCCGCAGCACGCCGCGGGTGAAGGCGGCCACATAACCACCCAGCCGACGGCCCGCTTGGCGCCCCTCGGCCCCGGGGATCAGGGGCTGGTAGACCAGGGCCAGCTGGCCGCCCTCGGGCAGCGGGAAGTCGAAGCGGTCGCCCGGGCGCAGGTCCCCCAGGGGCAGGAGGGCTCCCGGGGTCCGGTCGCGCTCCGCGTCCTGGTCGGCGGGCGCCTGCAGACGCTGGTGCAGGGCGGTTCGCAGCCAGGCGCAGCACCAGATCTCGAACAGTTCGGACAGGGGCCGGACCCGCACCAGGGCGTCGGCGCTGCCCTGCTCGTCGCTTTGCAGTCCGGCCAAGAGCCGGTACACGGCGGCATAGGCCGGAACCCGCCGGAACAGCGGGGTCGGCACCAGGGCGCTGCGCGGCGGGCCGCATTCGAGCAGCCACTCCTCCGCCTCGCACAGGGCCAGCAGCTGGCTGGCCACGGCGCGAGCCCGGTTGGCCAGGCTCTCCAGCCGCTGGCAGCGCTGCAGGGCGCGGCCGCGCTCGTCGGCGCTCAAGGCGCGCCTCAGGTGCTCTTCCGGGCTCTGCTGCTCGGCCAGTTGGCGCAGCTCGAACGAAAGCCCCCGGGCTCGGCCGATCAGGGCCTGCAGCCCGCGCTTGATCTGGCGGTGTTCGCCCAGATCGTGGCTGAGGCGCACCACGCGCAGATCTGCACCGACCGGTCGGAAGGAGCGCTGCCTGCCCGGCACGGCCGGGGTTGCCACCAACTCGAGGCGCCGCGCGCGCTCGAGGCGCAGGCCCGGCCGCCAGCGGGCGCGCAGGGTCTCGCCGCGCGGCACGGAGCGCAGCACCCGCCCCACATCGCCGACCGCCGCGCGCAGGGCTTCGGCCTGACGCTCCAAGCGACCGAGGCGTGAGATCGGATCGCGGGTCGAGGCGTTCAGGTCCCGCCGAGCCAGCCCGAGGGCATCGTAGATCAGCGTCGAATCCAGGGATTGCAGGTCGCCCAGCAGGCGTTCGCGCAGGAGCTCCTGCTTCTGGCCGTCCAGGATCGGCAGGCTGATCCGGGAGTGGACGCGCCAGCCCCCGCGCAGCGGCGTTTCGAGCAGCAATTCGAGCAGCCCCGCGTCGCGGCTCGAAAGCAGCTCGCCCAGGGGCCGCTCGATCTGGGGTACCCGCGCATCCAGGGCCAGCAGCACCAGCCCATCGCAGGACAAGCGGGCGCCGACCGCCGGCGCGCCCTTGGGCCGCCGGAGGCGCAGCACGAGGTTCGCCCGGCTGGAGAGCGGCTGGCTCCCGTGCAGGTCGCTGTGCGGATAGAGCGTGAAGCGCTCCTCCGCACCCTCGCTCACCAGCGAGAGTTCAAAGGAGCTGCCAGAAGTCATGCTGGCCCTCGCCCTCCCAGAGACGCCGCAGCAGGTTGCTCGACAGGGGGAACTCGTCTTGGCCCAAGAGCCCCTGGGCGCGCGGCAGCTGCTCCTGGGCGCGCGGGTGCTCGGTTCGCAGGCGCGGCAGAACGAACATGGCCAGGGCCCGATCGAGGGCTTCG
>JBIKLM010000347.1:0-4933 GCA_044359835.1 Planctomycetota bacterium | reverse complement strand
AGCAACGGAGCCCTGCGCTTCGGCAGCGACGGGACTCTGCTGCTCGCCGCCGGCGACGGGGCGCGCTACTACGGCGTGGATCCGGGCGGGCTCGACCCGGAGGGATTCGACGATTTCTTGCATCCACAGACGGGCCTGCGCGGGCCGCTGCCGAAGCCGCAGGACACGGGCGCCTTCCGGGCCCTCGCCGAGCAGAGCCTGGCCGGCAAGGTGCTGCGCCTCGACCCGGACACGGGCCTGGGCCTGCCTTCGAATCCCTGGTTCGACGGCGATGCGGACAGCCTGCGCTCACGCCTGTGGGCCAAGGGCCTGCGCAATCCCTTCCGTATGGCGCTCGACCCCGGACGCGGCAGCCTCGATCCGGCCCATGGCCTGCCGGGCCTGCTGGTGGTCAGCGATGTGGGCAGCGCCCTGTTCGAGGAGCTCAACGCCTTCTCGAGCGGCGGCTTCGACGGCGGCTGGCCGTGCCGCGAAGGTCCCTGGGCCCAGCCCGACTATCAGGGCTTCGCTCTGCCGCCCGGCGCCCCCGCCGAGCAATTCGATTGCAGCGGCCTGCCCCTGCCGAGTTCGCCCCCCAGCTTGGCCTACAGCCGCTTGAGCCCGGCGGACACCTTCCCCGCCGGCAAACACCTCTTGGCGGATGGCCAGCCCGGGCCCGGCCTGACCGGCGGCTGCGCCATGGCCGGCGCCTTCGTCGACGGCCCCGCCTATCCGGCCAAGCTGCAGGGCGCCCTGCTGTGCGCGGACTTCGTGTTGGGCTGGATCCGCGCCGCGCGCTTCGGAACGAACGGCGAGCTGCTCTCGATCCAGGACTTCGGCACGGGTTGGCCACGGCTGGTCGACATGGCCCGCCGCCCCTCCGACGGCGCCCTGTTCGCCCTGTTCCTCGGCAACGGCTTCGAGCCCGCCTCGATCCGGCGCCTGGTGCACGGCGTGAACCTGGCGCCCCAGGCAGCCCTGACCGCCGCGCCCAGCTCGGGTCCCCTGCCGCTGAGCGTGGATTTCGACGCGGGCCAGAGCCTGGACCCGGACGGCGATCCGCTCAGCTATCGCTTCGAGTTCGGCGACGGCGTCGTGCAGGGCCCAGGTCCGGCCAGCGCCGCGCTGCACACCTACGGCAGCCCGGGGCTGTTCCTGGCGCGCGTGTGGGTCGACGACGGGCGCGGCGGCAGCGCCAGCGCGGAGGTGCCGATCGCCGCGGGCCTGGCAGGGGCCGAAATCGCCATCCATCAGCCGACCCAAGGCCAGCTGTGGAGCGGCGGCCCGCTGCGCCTCGAGGGTCTGGCCAGCGACGGCGCGGGCCTGCCCCTGCCGATCGACTGGCGCGCGGAGCTGTGGGTCGACGGCGCCTCCCGGGGGACGGTCTTCACGGGCCAAGGGACCGAACTCGAGTTCGTGCCCGATCTGTGGCCGGCGATCGGCGAGGTGCGCTGGCTGCGCGTGGTCAGCGCTGCGACCGCGGCCGACGGCTCGAGCGCCGAGCTCGAGCGCTTCGTGCTGCCGGCCGCCGGCCTGGCGCGGATCTCCGCCGCGGGGCCGATCGAGGCCCTGGGCAGCGCCGACGGCGATCCCGAGCTGCTGCGCGACCTGGCGCCCAAGGCGCAGGGGCCGGCCCCGGTCGTCTCGATCGCGCCCGGCCAGGACGGGCTCGCAGGCGTTTCGGTCGCGCGGGCGGCCCCGGCGCCGAGCCATGCGCGCTACGCGGGCCTCGACCTGGTCACCGGGCCGCTGCCCGCTGCGGGCCTCGAAAGCCTGGCGGTCGAGGTCTGGTCGAGCGGAGTCTGGATCCCTGTGGACGGTCTGTGCGCCGACCCGCCCCTGGCGGGCCTCGGCCCCGCGGGCCCCCTGTCCGGCCCCGAGGCCAAGGCGGCGCCCTTCAGCCGGCATCGCCTGCGCTTCGCTCCGCGGGCGGGGGAAGCGCTGCGCCTGCGCGGGCAGACCGAAGCCGGTGTGCCGCTGGCCTTGGCGGAGCTCGAGGTCCTGGGCCTCGAGCCGCTGCCGCCCCCCAGCGTGCTGCATAGCGTCGCGGGACAGCCGATCGCCCGCGTGCTGACGCTGAGCCCACCCGGACCCGCCGGCAGCGGCAACCCGAGCCTGGAGGTCGCCCGGGACGGCACGACTCCGCCGCCCGGCAGCACCAGCCTGTGGGCGCAATTCGACAGCCGCCACCCCGCTCCGCCGCCGGGCCCCGATTGGTTCGGGTATCGCTTCGAGGCCCCGATCAGCGTCGAGCGCGTGCGCTTCCAATCCGGCTTCCATGACGCCCAGGGCGGCTTCTTCGCCGACCTGGCGCTCGAGGCCCAGAGCCACCCGGGCGGGCCCTGGGTCGAACTGCCGGTCGGGCCCCCCGCGCCCGCCTACCCCGCCGATCCCTCGAACGGCGCCAGCTATCGCTCCTACGAATGGGCCTTCTCGCCGCGGGCCGTGTTCGGCCTGCGGGTCGCCGGCGAACCGGGCGGCGCGCTGCGCTTCGCCTCCCTGGCGGAGCTTTCGGTCCATGGCCCCGCCTGCCCGGATTGCGGCTTCGAGAGCTACGGCAGCAGCGAAGCCTCCGGGCTGAGCCTGGCCTCCGCTTGCAAACCCGCCCCGGGCCTGCCGGTGGCCTTGGGCCTCTCCGGAGCGGGCCCCTCCGCGCCCGCCTTCCTGGCGATCTCGACGGCGCCCGCGGACCTGGCCCTGCCGGGCGGCCAGCGCCTGCTGGTCGATCCTTCGGCGGCCCTGCTCGTGCCGCTGGCGCTCTCGGCACTCGGCGAGGGGGCCTTCCACTTCAGCTTCGCCGCCAATCCGGCCTTCGCCGGCGCGAAGCTCTACCTGCAAGCGGCGACCCTGGCGCCGAGCCTGGTCGGCGGGCTGGGCTTCTCGAACGGCCTCGAGCTGCACATCTGTCCCTGAGCCCCATCCAGGCCGGGCGCGGGCCGCGGCGGGGCTGCCCGCCAACCGGGGAGCGGCCACCATGGAACGGGCACCGGGCGCGCCGCTAGAGTCAGCGCTGCGCCCGGCGACCTCTCGAGCCGCGGGCGCGCGCCCCGATGACGCCCGCCAACCGCACGCTGCTGATCCCGCTGACCCTGATCGCCGTGATTCTGGTCGGCTGGGTGCTGCACCAGGCGGCCGGCATCCTGCAGCCGCTGGTGATCGCGCTGCTGCTGGCGACCTTGCTGGCGCCCCTGCTGCGGGCCCTGCAGCGCTTCAAGATCCCTCCGGCGGTCTCGGTGCTGACCCTGGTGGTGCTGCTGTTCTTCGGGCTGTTCCAGGTGGCCGTGGTGACCCGGCAGAACATCGAAGCCTTCCTGCGCGACACGCCGCTGCCCGCCGACGCCCGCGGCGCCCGCAGCCAGTCCCCGGCGCCTGCCGCCAAGGCCGAGCCGCCCGTCCAAGCGGAGCCGCCGGCGCCCGCAGCGCCGGCCGAATCGGGAGCCGCGCCGGATGCGCTCGCCGCGGGCGAGCCGTCCGAACCGAGCGGCGCGGGGGACCCCCGCGGCTCCGACGATGACAACGGCCTGTTGAGCACGGTGCGCGACCAGCAGGAGGCGGCCATCCGCGACGCCGGCGGCCTGGGCAACATCGTGGACAAGCTGGTGACGCGCATCGAGGGCTCGTCGCTGCCCGACCCGGTGGTCGGCTACCTGCGCACCGAGCTGTTCGAGCTCAAGAACCAAAGCCGCGCCGCAGAGGTCGCGCAGCGCTTCCTGGGCGGTGGCCTGGACCTGTCGCGCACCCTGCTGCTGGTGGTGATCTACATGGCCTTCATCTTCGCCGAGGCCTCGATCTTCAAGCGCAAGATCCTGGCGGTCTCCGGCGAGAACCGCGACGAGGCCGAGCGCATCCTGGACACGATCGCCAAGGGCATGCAGCAATTCCTGGGGATCAAGACGCTGATCTCCCTGGCCACGGGCGCCTGCGCCTACCTGCTGCTGGTGTTGCTCAAGGTCCCCTACGCGCTGCTGTTCGGCTTCCTGACCTTCGCGCTGAACTTCATCCCCTATTTCGGCAGCATCGTCGCCGGGATCATGCCCACCGTGGTGGCGATCGCGGTCGAGCCGAGCCTCGACAAGGCGATCATCTGCGCCATCGGCTACGTGCTGATCAACACCGTGCTGGGCACGATCCTCGAGCCGCGCATCATGGGCCGCGAGCTGGACCTCTCGCCCCTGGTGATCATCGTCTCCGTGATCGTGTGGGGCTCCCTGTGGGGCGTGACCGGCACCTTCCTGGCGGTGCCGATCATGGCCGTGCTGCAGACCGTGCTGGCCAGCAGCGAGAGCACCCGGCCCCTGGCGGTGCTGCTCTCCGGGGGTCCCCCGAAGGAGTCCGGGCGCCACATCTTCCGCCGGCACCCGGCGGCCGAGACCGAAGTCAGCTGACCGGCCCAGGGAGCCGCATCGACCGGCGATCATCGCGCTCGCCGGCCTGGCCGCCTTAGGCGCCTCGGGCTCAACGCTTTGCGGGCGGCTCCTGGGCGGCGATCGGAGCGGTGTTCTGGGCTAGGAAGAAGCGCCCGACGCGCACGTCGAAGGCTTCGCCGTCGACCCACACGCAGCTGTAGCTGCCTTCCATGGTGCCCCAGGCGGTGGTCAGCGGGCAGGAGGAGTGGTACTCGTAGACGCCGCCCGGCTGGATCTCGGGCTTTTCGCCCACCACGCCGGGGCCGCGCACGTCGCGGCGCTCGCCGTTGGCGTCGCGGATGATCCAGTGGCGCGCCAGCAGCTTCATGGTGCGCTCGGACTGGTTGCTGATCACCACGCGATAGAGGAAGACCCACACGTTGGCGTCCGGATCGGATTCCTCGGGCAAGAACTCGGCCGCCACCCGGACACGGATGCCCAGGGTGGTCACATCGGAATGTCCGGTTTCGGGGCTCATGGCGACTCGGCCGGCATGGACGGCGGGGAAGTCAGCGCCCGTCCGGCTGGAGCCTCAAAGTAACAAGTCG
>JBIKLM010000345.1:0-4934 GCA_044359835.1 Planctomycetota bacterium | reverse complement strand
CGACCGGGGCCCGACCGACCCGGCCAAGGGCGCGCCGGGGGTCGGCTGTTGCGGCGTGGCCGACACCGACAGCGACGGCGACGGCACCGCGGACTGCAACGACCTGTGCCCGAACGACCCGAACAAGGTCGCCCCGGGTGCCTGTGGTTGCGGCTTCGCCGATGTCGATACCGACGGCGACGGCACGCTCGATTGCGTCGACGGCTGCCCGAACGATCCTGCCAAGATCGCTCCGGGGGTCTGCGGCTGCGGCGTGGCGGAGACCGACGGCGACGGCGACGGCACCCCGGACTGCATCGACCAGTGCCCGACCGATCCGACCAAGATCGTGCCGGGTCTGTGCGGCTGCCTGGTGCCCGAGGGCTGCTCGCTGGGCATCGACATCAACACCATCTCCCTGAGCCAGGGCGGTGAGCAGCAGCTGTTCCTGTATGCCGGGCCGCAGTACGCGCTCTCGCCGTACTTCATCCTCGGCAGCGTCAGCGGCACGTCCCCCGGTCTCCCGCTCGGCGGCAGCATCACCCTGCCGCTGAACTTCGACCTGTACACGGACTACACGCTGGCGAATCCCAACTCGTTCCTGCTGCCCACCAGCCTGGGAGTGCTGAACTTCTTCGGTCTCGCGACCTCGAAGGTCAACATCCCCAACAGCTTGAGCCTGCTGGGTCTGCCCCTGACGGTACACCACGCCTACGTGGTGCTCGACCCGAACCCGCTCGGCGTGGTGTTCGCGTCGAACCCCGTCCCGCTGGTCCTGGTGCCCTGAGGCACCGGGCCCGCTTGCCGTGAGCCAGGCCGCCCGGGGTCGACCCGGGCGGCGCTGAGCTCTGCCTGACACGGCGCCCCGCAGCCCCTCACCGGGCTGCGGGGCGCCGCGCTTTCGGAGGGACCGACCGCGGCAAGGTTCGCCTTCGCCTCCCCAAGCGATGCGATCGCTGCGGCCGTCGGCGGCTCAGGGCACCCCGGAGAGTTCCGCCGCTTCGGAGGCCGCGTCCTTGGGTTTGGCCTTGCGGCGCTTGCGCGTCAGCGGAGCGAAGAGCAGCAGGGCAGTGGCCACTCCCACCGGCCAGTGCCCGAAGCGCGCGAAGGGCGTCGCCCGCCCGTCGCCGGTCGGCAGGTCGCCGACCAGCAGGCCCGCGCCGCTCTTCGTGTGGTCGATCTGGGCCAGCAGCTCCCCGCGCGGCGAGATCAGGGCCGAGATCCCGCCCCAGGTGGCGCGCACGACCGCATACCCGTTTTCGATCGGCCGGAAGCGCGAGTTCTCGAGGTGATAGCCGCGGATCGAAGGCCAATCCCAGGTCGGCACGGCCAGCAGGGCGCGGCCTTCGCGGCCGTAGCGGCTGGTCACATCGGTGAAGTTGTCGTCCTGGCAGATCACGCCGCCCAGGCCCCCGCTGAGGCCGGCCAGCGGCATCGACACCGGCGTGCCATCGCCCGCCCGATAGTCCTCCATGAACGGCACCAGGTGCGTCTTGACGTACTCGGCGGCCAGCCGCCCCGCGCTGTCGAACATCCAGATGCGGTTGTCGTCGCGGCCGCTGTCGTCCACGCCGATCGCCAGCGCGATCCCGTGCGCCGCGGCGATCGCGCCCAGGCGCGCGGAGACCTCGGCGCGGCTGCCTTCGTCGACCCAGATGCCCATCTCGGGCGTCACCAAGAGCCCCGCGCCCAGGCCGGCGGCTTCCGCGGCGCGCCGCTCGAACTCCGCCAGCAGCTCCTTGGGCCGCTCTCCGCTCCAGCCGAAGGCGGCCACCTTCAGCTCCGGCCCCAGCGGACGATTCCAGCGCCAGAGCCCGAGTCCCCCCGCGATCCCGAGCAGCCCGAGCCCCAAGGCCAGCGGCTGCCAGCGCGCCGGCCCGCGCAGGGCCGCGCACAGGAGCGCGTTCCAGGCGACCACCAGGAACACCAAACCGGCCACGCCGCTGAATCCCACGAACCCGACCAGGGCCGGGGCACCGCTCAGCGGCCGCACGAAGGCCTGCGCCGTCCCGAACATCGGCACCAAGCTCCACACCGCCAGCTCGAGCAGCGTCACCAGCGCCGCCGTCTGCAGGGATCCGGCGATCGGCCCCCGCCGCAGGCTGGAGGCGGCCAGCATCGCCACCACCAGCCACTGCACCAAACTGGCCAACAGCGCCACGACGATCGCCAGGTCCGGGCCCGCGAAGAACAGCAGCGGCAGTCCGTAGGCCAGGCCGAAGCACAGCCCGACCAGCCCGGGCCGATCGGGCTCTGGTCCCTCGGTCAGCGCCCAGAACAGGGGCAACAGAGCGATCGCCTGCAGCGGCCAGAGCCCCAGGGGCCAGTCGGAGGCGAACAGCAGCAGGCCGGCGATCAGGGCAGCCAGGAAACGCATCGCTGGATAGGGAATCGGGGTCGCAGGGGGCTCGGGGGGCTGCGTCTACGCTAGCGAGCGGCCCGGCAGCGCCCAGAGGCGCGGCTTCCGCGCGGCGCCGGATCACCCCCGCGGCCCCCGCAGGTCGGGCCGCTCTCGCGGGGACCGTCGCAGGCCGATGCGGCGGCTGGAGTGGGGTGCGCAGTGGGGTGCGCAGTGGGGTGCGCAGTGGCGGGCGCAGTCGGCCGGCCCCGGCCCGCGAGCCCGGAGCGTGCGCGGCGTCCCGCGTGCGAGCTCCGGCCGCCGCGCGCCCTCCGACTTCCCTCGGCCCCAGGTTCCTGCGCTCCCGAGCGGTCGCCGCGGGGGCCCCCGCCCTCGGTCCCTGCGCTCGGTCCCGCGTGCGGCTTCGCCGGCCCGTCGGAGCGAACGCGCGCTCGCCCATTCGGCCGGGTTCCGGCCCCGGGTTAGCTTCTGGGCGCGCGCCGATGCGGCCTGCGCCGTTAGCCATGAGCGAGCAGCCCCGATCCCTCCCCCGCGCGCTGGCCCCGCGGCGGGCTGCCCTGGCGCTGCTGATCGGGGGCGCGCTCTTGGCCGCGGTCGCCCTGGGGGCCCGGCTGCTCGATGGCGGCGGGCTCCCGCGTGGAGCCGCCGCCCCGACGCCCGCGCTTCTCGAGGCCGCTTTCGGCCGGCCCCTGCCGCCGGTCGAGGGGCCGCGGCGGGTCTATCACCTCGGGCACAGCCTGGTCGGCCGGGACATGCCGGCCATGCTGGCCCAGCTCGCGCCCGAGGGCCACGCCTACGAGTCCCAGCTCGGCTGGGGCGCGCCCCTGCGGGCCCACTTCGAGCCGGACGTGCCCGTGCCCGGCTTCGAGGCCGAAAACGCGCACCCGCGCTTCCGGCCGGCCCGCGAGGCGATCGCCTCGGGCGACTACGACGCGCTGGTCTTGACCGAAATGGTCGAGCTGCGCGACGCCCTGCGCTTCCACGACAGCGCCCTGTACCTGCAGCGCTGGGCCGCCCTGGCGCGAGCCGCCGCGCCGCACACCGAGGTGTTCCTGTACGAGACCTGGCATCGGCTCGACGATCCCGCCGGCTGGCTCGAGCGCCTCGATCGCGATCTGCCGGAGCTGTGGCTCGCGCGCCTCGCCGATCCGGAGCTGATGGTCAGCGGCCCGGAGCGGCCCCTGCGCCTGATCCCCGCGGGGCAGGTGCTGGCCGCCTTCGTGCGCGACCTCGAAGCCCGCGGCGGACAGGACGGCTTGCAGAGCCGCGCCGACCTGTTCGCGCGCACCCCCGAGGGCCAGCTCGACCCGATCCACCTGAACGATTTCGGCCATTACCTGGTCGCGCTGACCCACTTCGCCGTGCTCTACCGCCAGAACCCGATCGGCCTGCCGCACCAGCTGCGGCGCGCCGACGGCTCGCCCGCACAGGCCCCCGCGCCGCCGATCGCGCGCCGCATGCAGGAGCTGGTCTGGTCCGTGGTGACCAGGGAGCCGCGCACGGGCGTGCCGCGCTGAAGCGCTCCCGGCGCAGGGCAGCGCCGCCCGCCTTTGCCCGCGATCTGCACGCCAGGCGCGCCAATTGCCTCTCGCTGCCGGCCCGCAGGGCCCGCGGCGCCGCCCGCCGGGCGTAAGCTCGCTCTGCCCATGTCCTGGTTTCGCCGCAAGCCTCCCGAGCCGGCCCCCCCGCCGGCCCAGCCGTCGCGTTTCGACCCCCTCGAGGTCGTGCGTGGCTACCACCAGCGCACCAAACACCATCCGATGCGCTACGCGGCGGCGCTCGGTTACCTGGACTGGGAGACCCAGCCCGATCCCTTCCGCCGCTTCGACGGGGCGCCGCGGATCGCGCTCGGGTTTGGGCCCGCGCCCAGCGCCACCTACGCCGATCTGCTGCGCCCCGGCGCGATCGCCCCGCGGCCCCTGGAGCGCGCCGCCCTGAGCTCGTTCCTGCTGCACAGCCTGGCCCTCTCCGCCTGGAAGAGCATCCCCGAGGCGCGCTGGTCCCTGCGGGTCAATCCCTCGAGCGGCAACCTGCACCCCACCGAAGGCTGGCTGCTGTTGCCGGCCCTGGCGGAGCTCGCGGCGCCCGGCGAAGCGCCGGCGCCGGCCCTGTGGCACTACGCGCCCAAGGAACACGCCCTGGAGCAGCGCGCGCGCTTCGATGGGCCGACCTTCCAGCGTCTCCTGGCGCTGCTCCCGCCGGGCGCCTTCCTGCTGGCCCTGTCTTCGATCCCCTGGCGCGAATCCTGGAAGTACGGCGAGCGCGCCTATCGCTATTGCCAGCACGACCTGGGCCACGCCCTCGGCGCGTTGCGCCTTTCGGCCGCCCTGCACGGCTGGAACCTCGAGCTCTGGCCGGGCCTCGCCGATGCGACCCTCGAGCGCCTGCTCGGGCTCGATCGAGCGGACGGCGGCCATGCCGGGGAAGAGGAGAGCCCGGACGGGCTGGCCCTGGTCTGGCCCGCGCTCAGCCCCGGGGACCCGCCGGACAGCGCCGCGCTGCACGACCTGCTCGCGGCCCTGGCCGCTGGCGCCCGCTTCGCCGGCCAGGCCAACCGGCTCTCCAGCGACCATCAGGACTGGGACGTGATCCCGGT
>JBIKLM010000346.1:0-4934 GCA_044359835.1 Planctomycetota bacterium | reverse complement strand
GGAGGCACAGGAAAAACGGCTGGTCGCCGCAGCGCTCGATCCATTCGATCGCCCCGCGGGCCACGCCGCCCTCCGGCCAGTCGGCCACCAGATCGAAGCCGTCGCCCCAGGCGAAGGCGGCCGCCGCCGAGCTGAAGACCGCGGTCTCGAATCCCTGGCGGGCGAGCCAGATCGGCAGGGATTCCGCCGGCGGCGCGCCTGGTTCGACCCAGCGACCGAGCAGCAAGCTGGCGCGGCTCCCGGCGGGATCCGGGCCAGGGGCCCAGCAGCGCTCGAAGCGCCAGGAACGGGCCGAGAGCCCATCGAATGCCGGCGTGGCCTGGCGCCGCTGGCCATAGGCGCCGAGCTGGTCGGCGCGCAGCCCGTCGATGCAGATCAGCACGATGTTGTCGGCGCGCCGGTGGGGCCGCGGATCCTGGGGCAGGGGCCCGGGAGCGCCCACCAGGCGCGGCTCGCCCAGGGCGATGCGGCCCTGCCCCCCGAACGCTTCGAAGCCGAACTCCACCGTCGCGCCGACCCACGCATCGGGCAGTTCGAGCTCCAGATCGCGCCAGCCGCCATCGGTCTCGAGCCCCTCCGCCTCTTCGAACAGGACCCGGGCCGGGCCGCCCTCCAAGGCGGCCTCGACGCGCAGCCCCGTGCCGGCTCGATCGGGCGCGACCTCGCCCTGCGCGGGCCCGGGGGCCGAGCGGGTCAGGGACAGCCTCAGGCGGGGTGCCTCGAGGGGCAGGGGCGCCGCGCAGCGCAGCGGCCGGCCCGGCTCGATCCAGCGCGCGCGGCGACCGGCGCCCCCGGCGACGACCCAGTCCACCTCCGCCGGCAGCTCCAGGTCGCGCGCCCCGACCTGATCCTCGGGACAGGCCGCGGGCAGGTCGAGGGCCGCCGGGCCCCGGCGCCACACGGCGCCTTCGAACAGGCGCTGCACGCCGCCCGCCGGCCGGGGCTCGCTGCAGCCCAGGGCCCCGGCCAAGAGCGGGGCCAGGGCCAGGCCGAGGCGCCAAGCGAACGGGCGTTGCGGGGCGGTCACGGCGGCAGGATAGCGGACCCGGCCGCGGGCCCCGGAGCCCGGGGACGCGCTCGCGCCGCGGGGCTATGCTGCGCCCCATGTTCGACCTGGAGCGCCTCGAGCCGAAGAGCCGCGATTTCGCGCGGGAACTGCTGCGCGCTCGGCCCCAGCTCAAGCGTTTCGCCCGCGATGAAGAGCGTCCGGGCGGGGGCCGCTTCCTGCTGCTCTCGATCCCGCTCGAATCGGGACGCGCCGAGCGCCTGACCATCGATACGGGCGACAGCGAACGCATCGTGCTGCGCCTGGGGCGCTGGTCCGCGGAATTCCACGCCCCGCAGCACGGCGGCCGCAGCAGCCAGGCCGGCGCCGCGCTGGACCTGCTGGAGGAATTCCTCGACGGTGCGGCGACGCTGTGGGTCAAGACGCGCGCCGGCCGCTACGCCGGCGGCGGCATCCTGCGGGAGGCCCGCGAGGCGCAGGGCCTGCGCGGCGCCCTCGCACCCGGAGAGACGCTCGAGCTCTTGTCCTTCGACGGCAGCCGCGACGGACTGCACCATGGCCCCGCGCCCGTCCCCTAGCCTCGCGCCCGACACCTCCGCCCGCCGCCGCCGCCGACCATGCCGATCGACGACCAGCAACTGGCCAGCCTCGACGAATACAGCCGCACTTTCGCTGCCCGCGCCTTCGCCGCCCATCCAGGTTGGCGCGAATCCGCCTGGGCCGAGATCGAGGAGGGCGAGGACGAGCCCTTCCTGGTGATCCAGTTCGAAGCCCCCAGCGAGCGCGGCTTCGACCTCGAGCTCTCGACCTACGCCGGCGAAGCGACGCTCTCCAGCCACTTCTGGCACGCCCACGCCTCGACCCTCGAGGGCCTCGCCAACCCGGACGGCGATCCGGACGAGATCGCCGCCATCCTGGCCCTGACCCAGCGGCTGCTGAGCGACAAGCTGCGCCTCTACACGCGCTTCGACGACGGCGAATGGCACTCCTCGGGCCTGCTCGACAGCGACGCCGCCGAGGCCGCCCTCGAGCGCCAACTGCCACCCAACGCCTGGGTGCAGATCCGCTCCCACAGCGGCCGCCTGGGCACCGACCGCGGCCGCGGCCCGCGCCCCGAATGAGCGCCGCAGCCGGCGACTTCTGAAGCTCGTGGCAGCAACAGCGGTCCACAAGCGCCCGAAAGCCCGCAGGGTCCATTCCCGAAGCCTCGCCGAGGCCCTTTGGTCCGGAGCCTGGAGCGAAGCCCGGACACGCTGGGCACTCCTACGCGAATGCCCCTATTCGCCCAAGGACGCGTGAACTCCAACGAATCGCCGCTTCTTGACCCCCTCGAGAGTTGGGAGCGCGAAGAATTCCGCACGCTGCCAGCTCGCAAACTCCCCAGTCATGGATCGGCGCTCTGGGCCGATCCGTGAGCCCCAGGCCGCCTTCGACGGCCCTTAAAATAAAATGCTGAGCTGCTGCGGGGGGGGGCGACCCAGAGGCTGGGAAAAAATCGGCGCGCAGCGACGATCCCAGCCTCTGCGGCCGCCGGATGGCGGCCCAAAGGCATGCTGACGGGCTGGTATGTCTGCCCGGGCGCAGCCCGAGTCGATTTTCTCTCAGCCTGTCAGCGCTGCAGCAGATAGCGCGCCAGCAGCAGACGATCGCCTTCGCTCAGGCTGGTCTGGGCCGCCATCGGCAGCGGGTACTTGGCCGCTTGCTGGGCCAGGCGCGCGTCCTGTTTGACGAACGGGCTCGGATCGGCGATGAAGCCGGCCAGGCGCTCCGCGTCCCAGTGGGCCGCCAAACCCTGCAGCGCGGGTCCCGCCACGCCCCCCTCCCCGTTTTGTCCGTGGCACAGCGTGCAGCCGGCGGATTGGAACAGGGACTTGCCCCGGGCCAGGTCCGCATCGCCCGCGCCGGGGGCCTCGGAGCTGGAGCAGGAACCGAGCAACAGCAGAGCGAGCGACCAGGGGGGCGGGGTCTTCATTGGAAAGTACCGGGGTGGGGACCGGGGCAGAGCCTAGCGGACAGAGTTCGGCGCGGAGGCCGGCGCGGGCGCCGGTCTCAAACCCAGGCGTTGTTGAGCAGCTCGCCGATGCCGCCGGCGCCGGGAACGATGTAGCTGTGGGCGTCCAGGCCGCGCTCTTCGCTCCAGCGCTCGCCGGGGCGCAGGGCCAGGACCTCGCGCGGGGAGAGGCCGCGGTCCAGCCGGCCGGCGACCACGCACAGCTCGCGGTCGAAATCGAGCACGCGGCGCAGGTACTCCGGCGTGGCGATCAGCGGCAGCAGCAGCACCTGGCCGGGGCGGCCGTGGTGCTCGAAGTAGTGTTCGAGCACGCGCACGGTGGTCCCGCCGGTGGCGCCCATCGGATCGGGCAGGATCAGCAGCGCCCCGTCGACGGGGCCGCCGATCTTGCTGCCGCTGAGCTCGACCCCGGTCACGCGCCCCGCTGCGTCGGCGCGGCGCGCGAGGTTGAGGTGGTCGAGGCGCAGGTGCTCTTCAGGCAGCAGCTCGCCGAGCAGCTCGAAACAGGTCTGAGCGGGCACGATGCCGCCGCGGATCACGTCCACCAGGACGACCCGCAGCTCGGGATCCAGCACCCGAGCAGAGAGGCGGCCTGCACCCCCGGCGCTGGCGGCCATACGCGTGTCGGCCTCGAGCGCCCGGCGCGGCACGCGGCGATCGAGGGCCGCGGACAGGAGCTGGGCGTAAGCCGCGCGCAGGTGGCGCAGCAGCTCGGCGCGCCCGCAGGCGGGCTGCGACAGCTTGAGCAGGCGCGTGGCCAGGCAAGCGCTGTCCAGCAAGGTCACGCGCGGCCCGTAGGCGTGCTCGAGTTCGCCTCCGCAGGCGGCGCCGGTCTGGGCTCCGCCGACGGCTCGGGATGTGCTCTGCTTGGGGTCCATCCCGGGAAGGTGATTCACAGGGCCGCCGCGAGGGTCTCGACCAGGCGCGGCACGCTGGCCGCCGGGGTCGCGCACAGCGCCACGCGCACGGCGCCCTGCAGCGGCACCAGGAACACGCCCTTTTGGATCGCCCGCTCGACGGCACCGGCGCCGTCCTTGGCGAACACGGAGACGAAGAAGCCGCCTTCGTAGCGCGGATAGGCCAGCCCCGCGCGGCGCGCGTGGGTGTTGAAGGCCGCCACGCGCGCCTCGAGCAGCCCGGTCAGGCGCGCGCGCTCGCTCTTGGCCCGCGCCGCCAGGGCCGGCTCGCTCAGCACGCGCGCCACCGCCGCCTGCCCCAGGTGATTGCAGTTGCTCCAGGTTCCGCGGCAGGAATAGCCGAAGGCGTTTTTGAGCCGGGTGCGCTCGGCCGGATCCGCGGCAAGCGCCACCAGGGCGCCGACGCGGCCGCCGTAGAGCGTGAAGGCCTTGCTGGCGGTCCAGGCGACCAGCACGGTCAGGTGCTCGCTGAGGCGCAACACGAACGGCCGCCAGTCGACCGAGTTCGCGGCGGCGAAGGCCGCGTAGGCGTGGTCGATCAGCAGGGTCACCGGGCCGCGCTGGTTGGCGGCGATCAGGGTCTCGCACAGGGCCTGCCACTCGGCCCCGTCCAGGGCGTAGCCGGTCGGGTTATTGCAGGGCGTGTTGATGAAAATCAGCGCGCGGCCCTGGGCCGCCAGTTGGCGCGTCAGGGCAGCCTGCAGTCCGCCCACGTCGAAGCGCCCGGCAGCATCGAACAGGGGGAAGGTCTCGAGCCCCCGGTCGGTGTGGTCCGCGAGGGTCCCGTAGGGCCCCCAGTAGTAGGAGCCGGTCAGCAGGCGCTGCTTGGGCTCGAGGAAGTTCTGCAGCGCCATGAACAGCGCGCCGGTGCCCCCGGGGGTGGCGGCGGCGACCGCGCGTGCGGCCAGCTCGCCCTCCCCGAACAGGTCGCGGATCACCGCGTTCAGGAAGGCCGGGGAGCCCGCGATCGGCGCGTAGTCGGCGATCTGCCGATCGGGCA
>JBIKLM010000344.1:0-4942 GCA_044359835.1 Planctomycetota bacterium | reverse complement strand
GCTGCGCCCGAGCAGTCAGACCAGGCCGTCAGCATGCCTTTGGGCCGCCATCCGGCGGCCGCAGAGGCTGGGATCGTCGCTGCGCGCCGATTTTTTCCCAGCCTCTGACCCGTGCGACCGAGGACCCACCAGCCGGGCGTAAGCGCCAACAAGAACAGGGGCAATCCATGCTAGAGTTCCTTCAGGGACCGTGCGGACTCGGGTCTGCGGAACCCCAGGCCCCCCGAAGATCAGCAAGGATCGAGTACGGGGCGCCGTATCGTATCCAGACCCCCTGACGTGAGCCGCCTATCCCGCTTTCTCGGACGATCCAGCGCGGCGCTCCTGGGTGGGGTGCTTGCCCTGCTGTCGGCCGAGCACGGAATGCGGGCCTATCTGGTTTGGAGCCGCCCCCAGCGGTACCCGGCGATGTACGCGGCCGATCCGCTCTACATCCACCGGTTGCGGCCGCACTTCCGCGGCTGGGAGCAGGCCGGCGACCGGCGCTTCGAGGTGTTGTTGGACGGCGAGGGCTGGCGGATCGGAGCGGCGGACGAGCCGGTTCCCGAGGGGCCGCGGATCGCCCTGGTGGGCGACTCGTTCGTTTTCGGGCACCTGATGGACTATGCGGATTCCCTGCCGGCGCTGCTCGAGGGGCGGCTCGCCGCCGATGGCTGTCCGGCCGACGTGCGGGGCTTCGGGGTCCCGGGCTTCGGCCCACTCGAGTATGCGGGCTGGGTGGTGCCCGAAGCGGTCGCCTGGCAGCCCGAGGTGCTGGTGATCGCGTTTTACGTCGGCAACGACTTCCGCGAGGTCGCCGTGCGCGACGAGGTGCGCCTCTCCGTGCTTGGCGGCAACCTCCAGGAGCTCGGTCTGCAGCACCACACGGGCGCGATCCCCCGCTGGATCTGGAGCCACTCGGTCCTGTGGCGCCGAGTGGTACGCGGGTTCCAGGGCTCGAGCCCGGGTGAGCCGCCGCGCCCCGCGGACCCCTGCGAGTCCGCTGGCATGGACCGGGGTGCGGCGCTCTACACCTACCTCAGAGCGCCCCCGGAGAAGCTGCGCACCGCCTTCGACCAGGTCGCCATCTTGCTCGAGCGCTGCTTCGCCGAGGCCCGCGCCCATGGCGTCGAGCGAATCCTGCTCTGGTCCCTGCCCGCGCCCGTCGAATACGACGCCCGCCTCCTGCCCGACGGTCCGCTGCCCTGCGGCCTGCACTCCCGCGACTTCGACCTGCAAGGTCCGGAGCGCTTCCTCGCCGACCTGGCCGCGCGCAACGGCGTCGAGTTCCTGGCCGCCTCGGATGCCCTCCGCGCCCACATCGCCGCGGACAGCCCCGATAGCGCCGAAGAACTGACCACCAACGTGCACCTCTCGCCCATCGGCAACCGCGTGGTCGTGCCCCCGCTCGCCGAACGCCTCGAAGCGCTCCTTGCGCGTTGACCGGTTGTGACCGGCTGAGGCCGAGGGCCAGGACCGCTCGGGTCCGTGAGGAGGGTCGCTGCGCATCCATGGGCAGGCCTCCGATGGCTAGAGTTCTAGCCGGGCTGGTCGCCGGATATTCGCGCTCCGCCGGCCTCGAGTTCCCGCGCTGGAGCTGCGCTCAGCCGCCCCAGCATCGGCAGCGCGAGGCACCGCCGGTGGCCCGCGCGATCCCTCGCCGATCCGCTGCCGCGCCCGCAGCTCAGCCCGCGCCGGAGCAGCGAAGGTCCCTCAAGGATTCCGCTCCGCTCTGAGAGCATCCGGCGACCCGTCCCGGGGCTGTGGACGCGCTCTCGAATCACGAGCCACCCGGTCCGGCCCCGTCGTCAGGGTCGAAAGAGACCCCAGGAAACAGGCAGCTCCGAGACCCTGGAGCTCTGTCGCCGATCGCGCCGCCGCACCCGACGGGGCGGCGCGATCGGCGGCGGAGCGCAAGGGCCCCCCTGGAGGTCCAGAGCCGAGAGCGAACCCGCTGCGCGTCGCGCACTGCACCGAGAGTGCTTGCGTTCGCTTCCAGCCGCCAGAACTCCCGCGACTTGCCTTCCGCAGCCCCGCTCCGATTCCGGAAGCCCAAAAAAACGGCCGCCAGCGGGACTTCCCGCTGGCGGCCGCGCTCTTCTTCCCTTCTAGCGCCAACCCGAAGGCACGGGCCCCGGGTCGGTTCTCTGGCCGCGGTTTGCCCGGCGGCCGCTCGGCCTCAGCGGATCAGCGTCCGCTCGGCAGGACCTGCAGGCCGCTGCTCTGGTGGATCGTTTCGATCAGGCGCTGGGCTTCTTGCTCCTGCTCGAGCTCGAGGCGCGCTTGGTCCTCGTAGTCGACGCGCTTGTCGCTGCTGGCCAGCACGTCGAGCTCGGCCTCTTGGCGGCTGCGCACCTCGTCGAGCTTGGCCGTCAGGTGATCCAGGCTGACCGCTTCATAGCGCGAGGCTTCCTCGAGGGACTTCTGGCGCTGTTCCATCATCTCGATCAGGCGGCGGTTGCGGGCGATCGCATCCACCTGGCCCTCGATCTGGGTCAGCTTGGCCTGGAACTCGGTCTGCTCGTGCTGCAGCCGGCCCAGGGCCTCCTCCAGGCGCGCTTGCTGGGCGGCCAGCAGCTCGCTCTCGCGGGCGGCGTCGCTGGCGCGGCTGTGGTAGACCAGCTTGGTCTGTTGGATCTGCTGGCGGCGCGCTTCGAGCTGCTGGGCGCCGGGCAGCAGGGCGCCGCCGTAGCTGGCCGGGCGCAGGCCGTTCTCGGCCGGCAAGCCCTGGCCCATGGCCAACAGGTCGCGCTCGGCCAGCTCGACCACGCGCAGGGCCACGGCCTGCTCCCGGCCGGTGCGGGCGATCTGCTCGCGCACCTCCGCCAGGTCTCCGGAGAGCTGGGCGATGCGGTCGGGGTATTGGCTCTCCAGCTCCTTCAGCTGGGCGCGCAGGGCGGTGGGCTCGTCGATGTGGCGGTCGATGGCGGCGTGCAGCTTCTCCTGGATGCCGCCCATCAGCGCGTCGGTGCGCTCCGAGCCGATCATCGCGCGGGTGCCGAGGGTCGCGGCCCCGAGGACCAGGCCGCCGATCACGACGGCGCGGAAAGCGTGCTTCACAAGGCAGAACATGGCGTGGTGCTTGGGTGGGGTCAGCGCCGTCGGCGCCGCCCGGGCCCCGCCTGTGCGGGGCGGCCACCGGGCGATCCTGTGCGGCTCCGGAGCCCTTGTTGGGAAGCCGCCCCCCCGGATTTCGCTGGCGCCGCCCGGGACGGCCCGTTCCGGCGTCGGTCCGGGGCTCCCCGGGGCCGCGGGGGGCGGGTAAGTTGGCTCCCGGCGGCGGGTGTTCGGCAATTTCGACCCCCGGGCGGCGTAGGCGTCCGGCCGTCCCTCCCCACCCATGATCAGCGACCCGACCACCGGTTTTTTGGGGCTCCTGCGGGCCCGCGACCCCAAGGCCTGGTTCGAGCTCTGGGAGGTCTTCGGGCCGATCGTGCGCGCCCAGCTCAAGCGCTGGGGCCGCGGCCAGATCGGGTTCGAGACGGTCCAGGACCTGTCCCAGGAGACCCTGGCGGCCCTGGCCCAGGCGATCGACAGCCACGATCCGAGCCGCGGGGTCAAGTTCTCGACCTGGCTGCTGGCGATCGCGCGCTACACCCTGTCGGACGAGTTCGACCGGCGCCTGGCCCAGAAGCGCGGCGGCGGCCGGCGGCCCCAGGAGCTCGAGGCGGCCCTGTCCATGGACGACGGCAGCCCGGCGCCCGACCAGGCCTACGAGTCCCTGGTCTTCGGGGCCAAGGTCGAAGCGGCCCTGCGGGAGGTCGAGCGCGAGGTGGAATTCCTCGATTTCCAGGTCTTCCGCCTGCGCGTGCTCGAGAGCCGCTCGGGACGCGAGGTGGCCGAGTCCCTGGGGGTCAGCGAGGCCCAGATCAGCCGCCGCCTGGCGCGCGTGCGCGGCCGGGTCCGCGAGCGCCTGGGGGCGGTGGTGGCGCGCTACTCCCTGACCCCC
The DNA here is from genome assembly GCA_044359835.1 of Planctomycetota bacterium. Lineage (GTDB taxonomy): Bacteria > Planctomycetota > UBA1135 > UBA1135 > JBIKLM01. Next base: position 1,014 of record JBIKLM010000344.1, on the reverse strand, counting down.
GAGGACGTTTCCGAGCCGGGGCGCAACGGGCTGGACCCGAATCCCAACAAGACCGGCGACGCGCTCTTCGACGAGGCCCTGGGCGAGGTGTTCCAACGCACCCTGCGCCTGCGGGCCGCCGCCGAGGCGGAGCTGCGCGCCCCCTGATCCCGCCGAGTCGCCTTCGAGCTCTGCCCCCCATGCCGACCTCCGCCCTCCCGCTCGGCCCGCTCTCGTTCCTGCCGGCCCAGATGGTCTTCCCCGGGGAAGCGCTGCTCAGGATCGTGCTGGTCCTGGCCGTGGTCGTGGGGGGCGGTTTCCTGCTGCTCAAGCTCCTGATCGGCCTGGGCGAGCTGGTCGGGGGGCTGTTCCGGGGCATCGCGCGCCTGGTGGGCCACGTGCTGCGCACCCTGGGCGCGATCGTCCAGGACAGCTTCCGCACCTTCGGGTCCCTGGCCACGGGCGCCCTGCTCCTGCCGCTCTCGGTCGGCAGCGTCGCGCTGGGGCGCTGGTCCTCGGCCAAGCACTTCGCCCGCGCCAGCCGCGACGAATGGAGGTCGGCGGCCCTCTCGACCTACCGCGTGCTGATCTCCCACCCGCTCAAGCTGGTGGGCATCCACGCGTTGGTGGAGGGCTTCGAGCAGCGCCTGCCGGCGGTGCTCGCGGAGGCTCCCGGCCGCGATCGCCCGCGCGGAGGGTCCAAGAGCTTCGAGGGTTACGAGGTCGTCGGCTCGCTGCCTCCGGGCGGCTCCGGCGCGCTGCTCTACCGCGCCCGGCCCACGGCCAAAAAACGCGAGGCCTACTCGGCCCAGGGGCTGCGCCTGCCGGACGAGGTGGTGATCAAGAGCTTCGATCTGCAGGCCGGATCGACCCTGCCGCAGATCGTGCGCGAGAACCGCGCCCTGCAGTCGGCGCGCTCCCTGGGCCTGGTGCTCGAGCACGAGCTCTCGCCCTCGCGCTTCCACTACGTGATGCCCTACGTGCCCGGCCAGGACCTGGGCGCCGTGGGCCGCGGCCTGCACGCCAAGGCGGCGC
>JBIKLM010000343.1:0-4946 GCA_044359835.1 Planctomycetota bacterium | reverse complement strand
CGATGCGGAGCTGCACGGGGCCCTGCGCGACGTCGAGCAGGAAGCCCAACAGCCCGAGCCCTTCGCCGCCGCCCTGGCGCGTTTCGGCCGCCAGCCGAACAGCCCAGAGCGCCGGGTGCTCGAGCTGTGGCGCCAGGAGCTGTGGGCCCTGGCCCTGCGCGCGGAGCTGCAGCGCTGGAGCGCGTCTTGGCCCGCGGACGCCGAGCCCCTCGTGCTGCTGCTCGGTCTGGCCGCTTCCGCGGGACCGCCGCCGGCGGCGCTGTGGTCCTCCGGGGCTCCGCCCGAGGGCGATCCGCAGGCCGCCTTCGAGGCCCTGCAGACGCCGCTGGGCTTGGCGCGCCTCGAGCGCGGGCCGAGCGGCCGCTGCGAGCCGCGGGTTTTGCCTTTGGGCCCCGATCCGGGGCTGGTGCCGCTCGAGGCCCTGGCGGCGGGCCTCGATCCGACGGATCCCGGGGCCGCGGCGGCGCTGCGCGCCTTTGCGAGCGCACTTCCGAGCGCGCAGCCGCTGCGCTGCCAGGGCCTCGGCGCCTGGATCGCGCTGGAGCTCGGGCCCGCGGGGCCGCGTTGGGTCGATCGGCGCGGCCTGCCGGATCGGCCGCCGGAGCTGCCCCCGGACCTGGTGCTGCGCTGGCCGCCCTCGGCGCCGCGGGTCGAGCTGAGCCTGCGCGGGCTCGAGCCCGAGGGCCCGCTCGCAGCCCGTTTGTGGAGCCCGGGCCTTGGCGCGAGCGCGCGCCTGCAGACCACGCTCGAACCGGGCGCGCGCCTCGAGGTGTGGAGCGAACGGGAGGCGCTGCCCCTGCGCCTCAGCCTGCGCGATCCCGGCGGAGGCCTGACCCCCGAGCTGGCCCTGGCGCTGGCGCGCGGCGCGGCGCCGGCCGGCTGGATCCGCTGCGCCTGGCTGCCCGAGGCGGATCCGGAGCGTGCCTTCGAGGGCCCGCCCGCGGCCCTCGACCTGCGCGGCGGCGAGCCGGCCAGCCTCCAGGCGCTGGCGGGGCTGATCGGGCGCGCGGGGCCCTGGCCGCCGCTCGAGCGCACCCCGGAGCGCCCGGCGACGGGCCCGCCCTGGAGCTGGCCCGCCGGCCGCGGCCTGTGGCTCAGCGAGTTGTCCGCCCCCGGCGCGACGAACCCGCTGGGCTTCGGCGCCCTCGCGCCGCGCCGCGATCGGCTCGAGTTCGTGCTGCGCTGGCCGGAGCCCGCCGGGCAAGCGCTGGAGCTCGGCGCGCCCAGAGCTCCCGCGGGGGACGCCGCCGCCCAGGCCGCGGACGAGCCGTTCCTCGAGATCCGCTGGCCGCGCGGGGCGCGCCTGACCGGGCTCCAGCCGAGCGTCCCCTGGGGGTGAGCGCCGGCGCCGCGGTCTGCGCCGCGGCTCTGGCGGCGTCGACGGGAGTCGGGCGAGGGGCAGCGCCGAAGCGCTGCGGGGCTGTATGGGCCGCCATCGCGGGTCAGGCCAGCGCCCGTCGGCCGAAGGCTCCCCACAAACGACAAAGTTCGAAGCGCCCGCCAAGATTCCTGCTTATTTTTGGTGCTGGCGCTGGGTGCTCGGCCTGCCCCGGGCGGGGCGTTTTCGGTCGCCCGCAGGCTCTGCCTCGGAATTTCTCCGCGGTGTCCTGTCGGGCTCTACCGTTCGGCCAAAACCGGCTTATGCTGGGCCCGGCTGTCGACGAACCTGCTTCGATAGACACCCGGCCGCCCCCCGTTCCCTTGCCCGCTCCACGCGACCTGCTCGTCGCGTGCGGCCCCCGGCTCCGCTCGCCATGTCCAACTCCGCCCGCGCGGTCGCTTCGGCGTCCGCCCTGGAAGCGCTGCTCGCGCCCGCACGCACCGAAATCCTGACCCTGCTCGAATTCGGCGGGCCCGCCAGCGTGCGGCGTCTGGCCGCCGCCCTGGGCCGCAAACCCGGCAACCTCTACTACCATCTGTCGCAGCTCGAGCGCGGCGGCTGGCTGACGGTCGAAGCGCGGCCCGAGGGCAAGCTCGGCGAGATGGTCTATTCGCGCTCGGCCCAGGCCTTCGATCCGGCCGCGGCCTCCGATCTCGAGCGCCGCGCTCTGCTCGGCCAGATCGGCAACGCTCAGATGCGCCAGACCGGCCGCGAGCTGATGACCGCGGCCCTGTCCGGGCGCCTGGGAACCGATGGCCTGGTGCGGCGCTCCAAGCTGCGCCTCTCGGCGGAGGCGCGCGCCGAGGTCCGCGCGCTGTTGGTCGCGTTCGAGGCCCTGCTGCGCCGGGAAGCGGCGCGCAACGAGGGCGAGCTGTGCAGCTTGACCCTGGCCTCCCTCCCGGTGGCCGAAGAAAGCGCTGCGGCCCCGCCGGCGGCGCGCTGATCCGCGAGCCTGGCACGCGCTCGGTCCCCTTTGCCGCGGTCTGCGGCTGCGGCCGCGCGGCCCCGCGCCGCTATCCTGCGGCCATGGATCCCCGAGGCCCGGCCGCTGGCTCGCGATGAAGCGTGTGGTGCTCGTGCGGCCTTCGGGCCCGCGCAACGTGGGCGCGGCCCTGCGCGCCCTGTGCAATTTCGGCCCCGGGGAGCTGTGGCTCGTGGCGCCCCAGCGGCGCGCGATCCTGCTGCACCCCGATTTCGAGCAGATGGCCCATGGGGCCCTGGAGCTGGCCGGCCGCGTGCGCGTGGTCGACAGCCTGGCGGAGGCCCTGGCGGAGTGCTCCCACGCGGTCGGCTTCAGCGCGCGCTGCCATCAACACCGGCGCATCCGCAGCTTTGCCGAGCGCCGCGCCGAGCTGGCCGGGCTCGGCGCCGACGCGGCGGCGCGCTTGGCGCTGGTCTTCGGCGCCGAGAACAACGGGCTCGCCGCGGAGGAGGCCGATCTGTGCCAGGAGCTGGTGCACATCCAGACCTCGGCCGAGCACGATTCGATCAATCTGGCGGCCGCCGTGGCGATCGTGCTGCACGGGCTGTACGAGGCCGCCACGGTCGGGGCGCCGAAGGAGCGCCGCACGCGCGGCACGCCGATCTCGGGTTTTGCGCGGCAATTCCTGATCGCGCGGGTGCAGAAGGTGTTCGTGGGCGCGGCCTGGACCGAGCGCGCCAAGCGCGACATCCACGGCGCCGTGGAGCGCGTGCTGCGGCACGCCGAGATCGAGAGCCGCGATGCGCGCGCCTGGAACCAGGCCATGCGCGCCCTGGGCGATCAGAGCCAGCCCGCGGACCTGGGGCTCGGGGCCGCCGATTTCGGGCTGCAGGCCGACGAAGCCCGGGCGCTGGCGGCCGAGACGGGCGAAGGCGAGGTTCCGGGGCGGGAGCCGGATCCGGGCCCTGGCCCCGAGGCCGGGCCCGGCTAGGCGCGCCCGGCGGTCGGAGGGCCTGGCTCGGCGGCGCGCCCGCGGCGGCGCTGCGGCGACCCTGCGTTGGCGCAACCAGGGGCCGGCCGATGCGCTCCGGGCCGGCTCCGGAGGCCCACAAGCCCGCGCCGGCCACACAGCCCCCGGGGCACCCCCCGCCTGGCCGCGCCGGCCCGCAGGGCCAGAATGAAGCCGCCCAAGGCCCGTAGCCTGCAATCCGGCCGGCCGGATTCCGAAGTTCCTGCTCGTCCGCTCGCACCCCCCCCTTTCGCCGCCGTGGGAACCCTGCTCGTCCTCTGCCTCGCGCTGGTCGCCGCCCTGCTGGCCCATGGGCGCGGCCGCAATCCCGTGGCTTGGTTCCTGATCGCGGTCTTCTTCAACGTCTTCGCGCTGCTGTTGCTGTTGCTGCTCCCGGACCTGACCGTGGAAGCCGAGCGCGAGCGGCGCCGCCTCGCGGAGCAGGAGCGCCTCGCGGAGGAGTTCAAGGCCGAGCGCGGGCGGGTGCGCACGCGCCTGGCGGAGGCCGAGGCGCGCCTCGACACCCACGATCGCCTGACCGGCGTCGATACCCATCCCGCGCCCCTGGCCCCCGGCGCCGCGGCGGCCCTGCCGAGCGCCGGCGTGCCGCCGCTGCCGAACTCCAGCGCGCCGCGCTGGTACTTCGAGTACGAAGGAGAGCCGCGCGGCCCCGAGGCGCTCAGCAGCCTGCGCCTGCGCCTGACGCGCGGCGAGATCGGGCCTGAAACGCTGGTTTGGCGCGAGGGTCTCGACGATTGGACGCCCGCCGGATCCCAGCCCGAGTTCTCCGCATGAGCCCCGCGGCCGCGGCGCCGGCGCGCTTCGAATTGCGCGGGCTGGTCGAGGGCCGGTTGCCGCCGCTGCCGGGCAGCGTCGAGCGGCTGCGCGAGCTCGAGCGCCGCGCGCGGGAGGCCGGGTTCCAGCTCGAGCTGGAGATCGACGGCGGTCGTTTCGGATTCCTGGCGCGCGGCGGCGCCCGGGACTTCGATGCGCGCGCGGAGCGCCCCGCGGAGGCCCTCGAGACCTGGCTGCGCGAGCTCCTGCGCAGCCTGCCGGAGGGCGAGCGCGCCGAGCTGAGCTCGACCCTGCGGGCCGAGCTGACCGAAGGCGGCCAGCGCAGCGAGGTGTTGTTCGCCGTGGAGCCGCGCCGGGGCCTGGTGTGCCTCGAGCGCTCGGCCCCCGCGCCGGAGCCGGCGCCGCAGCCGAAGCGCCCGCGCTGGACGAAGGGCGTCCAGGGCGCCGCGATCCTGGCCCTGGCCGTCCTGTTCGTGCTCTGGCAGCCCCTCTGGCCGCCTCCGGTGCGCGCGCCCGGCGAGCGCCTCGGGGGCTTTCGCAGCGAGCCGATCGGAGCCGCCGCCAACGGCGTCCCGGCCAACGGAGCCAGCGCGGCCCCCGGCCGCGGCCAGGCCGGCTCGCAGCTGCCCTTCCCCCTCGAGGCCGGGGACTTCGCCGGGGTGCTCGAGCTCCGCGCCTTTGGCCTGGAAGGCCGGCCCGCGCGTTTGTGGCTCGAGCTCGCGCCGGTCTTGGCGGGGGACCGCGAGGCCTGGATCCAAGCGCCCGCGATGGCCGACCGGCGCCAGGAACTGGCCCGCGGCGCCGTGATCGCGGGCAGCGCGCAGCTGCGCTGGTTCGAT
>JBIKLM010000342.1:0-4963 GCA_044359835.1 Planctomycetota bacterium | reverse complement strand
ACGGCGTCGCTCCGGCCGCAGCGCCCTGGCTGTATCCGCGGGGGCTGCTGCTGATGGCCGCGGCGGCCTGGGCCTGGCTGGGCCCGCTGACGGGCCTGTTCGGCTTGGCGGCCCTGGGCCTGGCGCACCTGGTCGGCCCGGGGCGCGACCTGGCCAAGCTGCTGGCCGTGATCGAGCGCGCGCGGCGGGCCGAAGCCCGCGCGAGCCTCAGCGACAGCTGGGAGATGGCCCGATGAGCTCCTCGGCCGGAACTTCTTCCGGGGCGTCGGCCGACGCTCCGCCGGCGGCGCACAGGCCCGCCTGGCGGGCCCTCTGGCCCTGGCTGGCGCTGTTCCTGCTGGCTGCGGGGCTGCGCTATGGGGTGCTTTCCACCTACGAGCGCCGATACCCCCTGGCCCAGGTGCCGGTGATCGACGAGCGCGCCTACGAGCAGTGGGGCCAGCGCATCGCGGCGGGGGACTGGCTCGGGGACGAGGTCTTCTTCCAGGAGCCGCTCTACCCGTACTTCATCGGCGCGGTGTACTCCCTGGCCGGGGAGCCACCGGCGGCGCGGGCGGTGCTGCGACGCCTGCAGGTGCTGCTCGGCGCGGGCACCTGCCTGCTGGTGGCGGCCGTGGCTCGCCGCGCCTTCGGCCCCGCGCCCGGGTTCCTCGCGGGACTGCTGCTGGCGCTGCACGGACCGACGCTGCTGCTGCCGGCCTGGCTGCTCAAGCCCAACCTGTTCCTGCCGCTCTTGGCCGGGCTGGCCTGGCTGCTGCTCAACACCTCGAGCGCCCCCGGCGCTGCCCCGAAGGGCCGCCTGTTCGCCTTGGGCGTGCTGGCGGGCCTCGGGGCGCTGCTGCGCGGGAACATGCTGCTGCTCTTGCCGATCCTGTGCGCGGCCCCGCTGCTGCTGGCGCTGCGGCAGCCGCGCGGAGGGCGCCTTCGAGCGCTGCCGGCCTGCGCGGCGATCCTGGGCGGCGTGCTCCTGGTGCTGCTGCCGGTGGCCCTGCGCAACCAGGCGGTCGGCGGCGTGTTCGCGCTGACCACCAGCGGCGCCGGGACCAACGTCTACGGCGGCAACAACCTGGAGAACCCCTACGGACGCGCTTCGGAGTTCTCCTGGGTGCGCGGCATCCCCGAGCACGAGGCCGGCGACTGGCGCCGGGAGGCCGAGCGCCGGGTCGGCCGGTCCCTGGACATGGGGGAGGTCAGCGCCTTTTGGCTGGGGGAGACCTGGCGCTCCATGCAGCAGGCCCCTGTGGCCCACGCGCGGATCCTGTGGAACAAGCTGAGGTTGACCCTGTCCGGTTACGAGGTCCCCGACAACCACAGCTACGACTGGGACCGCCGGCAACTCGGCTGGCTGAGCGCCTGGCCGATCGACTGGCGCCTGTGCGGGAGCTTGGGGCTGGCCGGCCTGCTGTGGTGGCTTCAATCCCGGCAGCGGCCCGCCGCCGGCGGCCTGCTGGCGGCGCTGTTCGTGCTCTATCTCGGCACGATCGTCGCCACCGTGACCAGCGACCGGGTGCGCCTGGCGCTGCTGGTGCCGCTGCTGCCCTTTGCGGGGCTGTTCGCCGCCGCGCTCCCCGCGGCCTGGCGTTCCGGGGGCCCGCTGCGCTGGCGCCTCGGAGCCTGCCTGGCTCTCGGGGCCCTGCCGGTGCTCTGGAGCCCGCTGACGCCGGCCCAGCGAGCCGAGGATCTGGCCGAGCGGGACTTCAATCTGGCGGTCGAGCTGCTGCGCGATCCGGCGGGCTTCGCGGAGGCCCTGAGCATCGCGCGCGGGCTGGCCGAGCGCTTCCCGTCCGATCCCCGCGTGTCGACCCTGCTCAGCGACGCGGAAGCCCGCAGCGGATTCGAGGGACTTCGCTCCAGCGAGCCCGAGCAGCGCGCCGCCGCCCAGACGGCGATCCGCGCAGCGCTCAAGCGCCTGGAAGGGGTCGTGTCGGATCCCCGCACCAATCCGAAGGAGCTGTTCCGAGCCCGTTCGCTGGCCGGTTGGATCCAGCTCGAGCTCGGGCGGCCGGAAGTGGCCGAACGGCGTTTCCGCGAAGCCCTGGCCTTCGACCCACAATCCCGCGATCTGCGCCTGGGCTTGGCCACGGCGCTCGAAGCCCGCGCCCGCCAGGCCCCGGGGGATGCCGGAGCCCCCGCCTGGCTCGAGGAGGCGCGGCAGCTGCGCGCCGGGCTAGGGGCGCCGGGCGAGGGCTCGGACTGACAGCCGAAGAAACAATCGACCCGGGCTGCGCCCGAGCTGCCGGACCAGGCTGGCAGCATGCCCTCGGGCCGCCATCCGGCGGCCGCAGAGGCTGGCATCGTCGCTGCGCGCCGATTTTTCCCAGCCTCTGACCTGCAGAGCGGGCTCCGCCGGCCAGAGGGCGCGGGTCGCCGCGAGCGGCTCCGGGGCGGGCCGGCGCTGCTGGCCCGGCGGCGCGTCAGCCGTCCGCGCCCCATGCGGTTCAGCGGTACAGGCCGGCTTCGAATCGCACCTCTTCGGGATTGAAGAGCTTGTTCTTGACGATGCCGACTTCGATCGCCGGAAGGCGTTTGCCGCGCGCCTCCTCGAGCAGCCGCGCACGCTCGCTCTCGTAGGGCACCGAGCGCTTCGAGAGCACCTCGAACAGGAACATGCGCTGGCCCGATTGGAACGGGCCGACGACCTCGCCGAGCTTGGCGTTCATCAGCGCCGAGCGGGTCACCTCGTCGAAGGACAGGAACTGGAACCCACCCGGGGGCACGCCGCCCAGGCGCGCGCTCTCCGAGTCCTCGCTTTCGCGCTTGGCCAGCGCGCCAAAGTCCTCCCCGTCCTGGGTGCGCTCCTTGATCTTCTCGAGGGCATGGTAGAGCGGGACCGCCGCCTCGCTGACGCGGTTCATGTAGCGGCGCTCGTGCTCGCCCTCCTCGCGGGCGCTGACCTGGATGTTCTTGACGATCTGCCGGGCTTCGACCTGCACGCCGTCGGCGCCATAGCGCTCGGACCATTGGAAGCGCAGGTGCTGCTCGAGCCAATTTTCGTCGGCGAACAGCAGCGCTTCCGCGGTCAGGTCCATGCGGGCCCGCTCGCGGGCCTCCTGAAGCCAGGTGTCGGTCGTACGGCGGCGCGAGCGCAGGTCGTTCTCCCAGAGCTCGGGGCGCCCCTTGAAGGCCTCCTCGATGATCAGCTGCTTGTCCAGCTCGATGCGCGCTTCGATCTGCTCCTCGCTGATCTCGATCCCGGCGCGCTTTCCGGCCTGCTCGACGCTGGCCAACAGCGCCAGGCGCTGGGCGATCAGCTCGCCCTCGTTGCGGCGCAGCCAAGCGTCGTAATCGGCGGCGTTGTATTCGCGGCTGCCGACCCGCACCACCGGCGCCTGCCAGCCCGCTGCGTCGTCCAGCTTGGGTGCATACAGCGCCGGCAGCACCTCCAAGGGCAACTCGGGGGCCAGGCCGTCCACATAGGCGGAGATCTCATCGGTCTCGGGCCCGCTGGCCAGCATGTCCGCGTAGAGGCGATCGCGGACCTCTTCCAGGGGGTTCTCGGTCGCGGAGATCAGCTCGAAGATCCACACGCCGCCGCGGCCCAGGAGCGGCGCCGAGATCTCCCCCGGCTGCAGGGTCAGCAGCGCCTCGCGGATCTCGTCAGGCCAGCCCTCCGGGTTCCAGAACTCGCCCGGCAGGCGCCCGCCGCTGGCCTTGCTTTCCACATCGTCGGACAGGCGCCGAGCCAGGCCGGAGAAGCTCTCGCCCGCCAGGGCCCGGGCGCGGAGCTCCGCCAGTTCCGCGATCGCTTCGGTGCGCAGCTCGTCCCCGCGCCGGTTGTAGGAGGTGGCGTCCATCGTGGCGGGGTCGAACTCGTTGACGATGCGGCGCTGCAACCCGCGCAGCACCATCCCGCGACCTTGGGGGCCGTAGCGGAACTCCCACAGGCGCTGCAGGCGATCCTCCTTCGGGGTCCAGTGGGCGGCCGTCAGGCGCTTGGCCAGCAGCTCCTGGCGGATGGCCTGGGAGCGCGCCGTGCGCAGCCCGCGCTCGGTCAACCCTTCCTGCTGGACCTCCTTGAGCCAGGCCTCGCGGTCGCCGGAGAAGGCCTTTTCCAGGCGCTCGCCGAGCTCCGCCTCGAGCTGGGCCTGCACCTCGGCCTCGGCGACTTCGATGCCCTCGGCCGCACAGCGCTGCTCGATGCGCATGGCCGCGGCGAAGTCCTCCGCCCGGATCGGCCCTCGGATGCGCAGGATCCAGGTCGCGTAGGCGGCGTTGTCCAACGCGATGTCCTCCCCGAGGGTGAAGGCCAGGTCGGGCCGCAGGCGATCCTGGTCCTGGCCGGCCTCCAGTTGGCCGGCGGCGGGGGAGGTCTGCGCCCAGGCAGGGGCCTGGAGGAGGGCGAACAGGGCGGCCAGAAGCCAGCCCATGGAGCGGGGGCTCATGGGAGAAGCGGGTCGGGAGCTGGAGGCGGACAGAACGCTCTTGTACGGCGGCGAGGGGGCCGGCTCGAACGCCCGAAGGCGGAAATCCCCGAAGCCCAGTCCCCCAACCGGGGCGGCCCGGGAACGAATTCGTAGCCGAAAGGTTGCCGGCGCATAAGGATGCGGCGAACCGCGAACGTTCCGGCTGCCTCCGGCACCTGTTAGCGGTGGCCCACCTTCCTGGCCTTCGTCGGGTTCCCCGGAACCCTGGCGGCGGCCGGCGTCGCCGATCCGGGCTTCGGAGGGGATTTTCCTTCCGGCTGCGAGGACAGCGACGGTTTCCCCAGAAGGATGTTCAACACGGCTCCGATGGGAGAAGACCGCGACCCGCAGTCCGCCTCGACCAGCTCGCCCCCGGCCCAAAGCCAGGGATCGTCGTTACCCAGCACCCATCCCATGGCCCTCAATCCCCTCCCTGCTCGCCCCGCCGAGGAGCGAGCCGGCGTGATCCGGCCGTTCCAGCCCAAGGGCACGGGGCCCGCGGCCCTGGGACCGGCCCCGGCGTTCCCGGCCGAGGGGGTCCTCGCTCGGCAGCTCGAGCC
>JBIKLM010000341.1:0-5014 GCA_044359835.1 Planctomycetota bacterium | reverse complement strand
CGGCGCAGCGGCCGATCCCCGCGCCTCCACGCGCCGCGACCTGGCCCGAGCGGGGGCGCGGTTGGGCCCCAGGCCACCGACTTGAACGCTGGTCGACCCGTGCCCCTCGCTGGCCCAGGCCCGGCCTGCGGGAAAGGGCGGCGGAACTGCCGCGCTCCCTGGGCGGATAAACTGTTCGACCCCATGCATCGGCAGCAACCCCGATCCCGCCCCGCCCGAGCCGCGGCGTCGGACCTGCTCGCCCCCTGGCGCCCTGTCCTGGTGCTCCTGGCGCTGCTGGCGGCGACGGGTTGCCAGAGCTTCGGAGCGACCACCTACAACCTGCGCGTGCTGCACGAGCCGGATGGCAGCCTGGCCCCCCGCTCGGCCACCGTAGCGCACTGGTACTACCGCTGGTTGTCGCTGACAGGGGATCGACCCACGGCAGCGGACCCCGCTGGCGATCCCCGCGTGCTTTCGCGTCCGCGCACCAAGATCCGCCGCGAGACGGTGGCGTTGGTGTCCTATTCGCCGGATCGCCCCACCCAGCGCGCCGAACAGCTTTCACTGGCCTGCTTCCTGGCCAGCCGCGATCGCTCGCCCGTGACCCGGGAACTGGCCCTCGAAGCGGTGGCCGAAGCGGCGGAGCGCTGGGGTTTGGATGCCCTTCCGCCGCTGCCCCAAGCGGCTCCCGCGGAGCCTGACCTGGCCGCGGCCCGGGCGCTGCTCGGGCTCGCTTCGGGGCCGCCGGCCAGCGATCTGGCCGCCCTGGACCTGCCCGCCGTCTGCGCCCTGCTCGATGAGTTGCTGCCGGACCTGCGCCGGCGCCCGAAGGACCGCGCGCTGCTCGAGGCCGAGGCGCTGTTGTCGCGGCGAGCGGTCGGATTGGCCTTGGCTCAAGCCCTCGAAGACCCCCAGGATTTCGTGCGCTCGCGGGCGGCGCGGGCGGTGCTGCGTTTCGACACGACTCCGCTCGAAAGCTTGCTCGATTCGGCGCTCGAGCGGGAGCAGCCCGAAACCGTCCAGGCGGTCTGCGAACACCTGGCCGAGTTTGGCTGGCCCGCCGAGGCTTCCGCGGGAGAGCGGCGCTACGAGCTGTTGGTGTCGGCCGTGGACAATCCCGACGACCGGGCCTCTGTGGCTGCAGCACGGGCTTTGACCCGCTTGACGGACGGCGCCCTGGTCAGTCTGCGCCCCGAGGAGTGGCTGCTGTGGTGGGAGCAACGGCGCAACCTGTCGGACGCGATCGGGCCCAATCTGCCGGCCGGGCCGGAGGGCTCGGTCGGTGTCAGTGCAGAAGCTCCCGCTCCCCCGGAACCGGCCCCGCCGGATGAGGACGATGGCCAGTGATCCTGTAGCCGCTCGTCCGAGCGGCGGACTGCGAGTTTGGCTGCGCCGGCTCCAACCCCTGCTGGGGCTGGGTCTGTTGTGCCTGGTCGCTTCGTTCCTGGACTGGCGCGATCGCCTGGTGCTGCGGCCTCCGGACCCCGCCGGCACGCAGGTCGAGCAGAGCGGCGTGATCGAAGGCGACTGGCGCGGCGAGCGCGCCAGCTTCGTGCCCGATGGCAAGCCGGGCCTCGATTGGCCGGCGCGCATCGAACTCGAACGCCTCCAGGACGGCTCCTGGCGGGCCCCGCAGTGGGCTGTCGAGGGGGCCCTCGAACTGGCTCCGGGCATGCCCCGGGTGATCGCCTCGGTCGAGCCGCAGGGGTTTCTATTGGCCACCGCCTGCTTCCTGCTGGCCCTGTCCTGCGGCATCACGCGCTGGTGGCGCCTGCTGCGGCGCGCCGGCGCCGTTGTCCGCTGGGTGGACACCTTCCGTCTGACCTTCCTGGGATTGTTCTTCAATCTGGTGGTCCCCGGCCTGACCGGCGGCGACGTGGTCAAGGCGATCCTGGCGGTGCGCGAACACCCGACGCAGAAACACGACGCCCTGGTCAGCGTCGTCGTCGACCGGGTCTTCGGCATGTACGCCCTGATGATCCTGGCGGCGGTCGTGCTGTTGATCCAACACGAGCGCTTCCCTGGATTCGGACTGCCTTTCGTAGGGATTGCGTTGGGCCTGACGGTGGGCGCCTGGCTGTACGCGCATCCCAAGCTGCGGGCCAAGCTGCGCATCGACGCGCTGCTGGCCCGCTTGCCGCTCGGCCAGCAGATCGAGAAGCTCGACCGGGCGGCCCTCTTGTACCTAAGCCATCCCGGCGAGATCGCCATGGCGATGCTGCTCTCCCTGGGCAATCACTTCTGGACGATCGCGGGGGTGGTCGTTCTGGCGCGCGCCTTCGGCGTTTCCGCGGACTCGATCTCGGCCTTCGACTTCGCGGCGATCGTGCCCCTGACCAACATGGCCAGCTCGATCCCCACCGGCCCGGCGGGGCTCGGCATCGGGGAGGCGGCCTACGCCTACCTGTTCGGCCTGCTCGGCGTGTCGGCGGCCCTGGGCGTGGCGGTCAGCCTGGGTTTCCGCATCTGCCAGCTGAGCCTGAGCCTGCTGGGCGGCCTGTTCCTGCTGAGGCCGGAACGCCGCGCCGAACTGCAGCAGGCCGAGCAGGATCTCTCACAAGCCCAACCCTGACGGCCGCCTTCCGCGGCGACCCCAAGCCGCCGCCGCGTTCCCACCGACCCCGTCCGCTGCTCCCGGTCCCAAAGCCCTCCCGCTCCAGATGTCCCTGCTGATCGTCGGAACCCTGGCCTTCGACTCCATCGAGACCCCCTACGAGCGCCGCGAGCGCGTCCTGGGCGGCTCGGCGACCTACTGCGCCCTGGCGGCCAGGCACTTCGCCCCGGTGCGGCTGGTGGGAGTGGTCGGGGAGGACTTCGGGCGCGATCGCCTGGCGGATCTGGCCTCACGGGGCATCGACACCGAGGGCGTCGAGGTCGCCCGCGGCAAGACGTTCTTCTGGGAGGGTCGCTACGAAGCCGACTGGAACACGCGCCACACCCTCAAGACCGAGCTCAACGTGCTCGAGCATTTCCAGCCGAAGGTACCGCGGCGCTTCGCCGACAGCCGCTACGTGTTCCTGGCGAACGCGGCCCCCGCCGTGCAGCGGGCGGCGCTCGCCCAGTGCCCGCAGGCCGAGTTCGTCATGGCCGACACCATGAACCTCTGGATCAACGTGGCGCGCGAGGAGCTGATGGAGCTGCTGCAGCGCATCGACGGTCTGGTGCTGAACGACGAGGAGGCCCGGCTGCTCTCGGGCGAGCGCAACCTGATCGCCGCGGCCAAGAAGGTGCTTTCCTACGGCCCGCGCTTCTGCGTGCTCAAGAAGGGCGAGCACGGCGCTTTCCTGATCGGCCGCGACGTGCACTACGCCCTGCCGGCCTATCCGGTCAACCAGGTCATCGATCCGACCGGCGCGGGCGACAGCTTTGCGGGCGGCTTCATGGGCTACCTGGCCTCGGTGCAGCACAGCGGCTCGGCGACCCTCAAGCGGGCCATGCTGTACGGCACGGTGACGGCTTCCTACTGCGTCGAAGGTTTCTCGGTGGACCGCCTGCGCGACACCAGCCGGCGGCAGGTCGAGGAGCGCTTCAACGAGCTCTGCGGGCTGGTTTCGTTCTGACCCCAGGGGGGGCGGGAACCAGGAATTCGCCTGCCGGGCGAAACCGGAGGCCCCCGCCCCGGTCCCTGGTATGGACCCGAACGGGGGACGTTCGTCCTTTGTTAGGGTTTTCCGCTTGGGGAGGGGGCCTCCGGGCCCTAACCTCCTGACTTCCGATCGTGTCCCCCCGCCGGCCACCGGCGGCCCCAAGGGCCCCGCCTCGGGCCCCTGGTACGGGACTCGACCGACGCTCCTCGGCCCGAGCAGCGCTCGGCGCCAGCGGGATGCGCGATCCCGCCCGCCCCAGCGGTCCCCGATCCAACCCAGCCCTCCGGCAGCAGCCCCTCTCCGGCGGCCCCCTTCGATGGGGGGACCCCGTAAGGACCCGCACCATGAGCCAATCCAAGCCCGCACCCCAGCCGACCGCCCCCTCGACCTCCGCCGGCCCGAAGCCGACCTCGTCCGCCCCCGCGGGCTCCGCCGCCTCCGGCCCGAGCGCGGCCTCCTCGGCGGTGTCCCCGGCGGCCCCCACGGGTGCCCCGGCGCCGGCCGGATCGCCGGCAGCTTCTGCCGCAGTTTCGCCGGCTGGCCGCCCGGCGGCGCCCGCTGCGGCCAAGCCGGCCACCCCGCGCGCCCCCGAGCGGGACCCGAACAAGATCAAGTCCCTGGACGCGGCCCTCGCCGAGATCACCAAGAGCTTCGGGGCCGGCGCGATCATGCGCCTCGGAGAGGGCGCCACCATCCGCGAGATCACCGGGATCCGGTCCGGATCCCTGGCCCTCGACATGGCGCTGGGAGGCAAGGGCTTTCCCAAGGGCCGCATCGTCGAGATCTTCGGTCCGGAGAGCTCCGGCAAGACCACCTTGTCCCTGCACGTGATCGCCAACGCCCAGAAGGATGGCGGCGTGTGCGCCTTCGTCGATGCGGAGCACGCCCTGGATCCGTCCTACGCCCGCAAGCTGGGCGTCAAACTCGAGGACCTGTTGATCAGCCAGCCCGACACCGGGGAACAGGCCCTCGAAATCGTCGAGGCGCTGGTGCGCAGCAACGCGGTCGATGTGGTCGTGGTCGACTCGGTGGCCGCGCTGGTGCCGCGGGCGGAGATCGAGGGCGAGATGGGGGATTCGTTCGTCGGCCTGCAGGCCCGCCTGATGAGCCAGGCGCTGCGCAAGCTGACCGCAGCGATCTCCAAGTCGGACTGCCTGGTGATTTTCATCAACCAGATCCGCGAGAAGATCGGCGTGATGTTCGGCAGCCCCGAAACCACCACCGGCGGCCGAGCCCTCAAGTTCTACTCCTCGATCCGCTGCGACATCCGCCGCATCGGACAGATCAAGGAAGGCGAAGAGATCATCGGCAACCGCACCAAGGTCACCGTGGTCAAGAACAAGGTCGCTCCGCCCTTCCGCAAGGTCGAATTCGACATCCTGTATGCGCGCGGCATCAGCTACGAGGGCGACCTGATCGAGCTCGGGCTGCAAAGCGGCGACCTG
>JBIKLM010000340.1:0-5030 GCA_044359835.1 Planctomycetota bacterium | reverse complement strand
GGGGGGGGGGGGGGGGCGGGGGGGGGCGGGGGGGGGGGGGGGGGGGGGGGGGGGGCGGCCGGGGGGTGCCCAGGGCGCGTTGTTTCGAAGCCTAGCGCTGCGCGCCGAGTCCTGGGGGGGCGGCCAGGCTTGGCCTCTGTTCGAGTCTCGCAGCGGCAGCGGCGTCCGGCGCCCCATTCCGTGTTTTGTCCGGGCCAGGATTTGGGCTTAGTGCGCACGAACGCGGCGCATCGCCGAATGGCGCGCGCCCCGGAAAGGCCGCCGATTGCGGTCCGACCTGTTCCCCAGCCGCACGGGGCCCTGGGCGGCGTGCCCGCTGCTCCTGAGCAGCGCCCCAGCTTCGCTTGCCAGCGCAGCGCCGAGGCCCACCGCTCACAGCCAGATCCAGGGCCCGCAGCGCTCGAGCCTCGCCTCGCTCAGCTCCGCCTCGCCCCACAGTCGCCGCGCACGCGCCCGGCTCCCGCTGCCCCCAGCCCACGATCGCACGGCCGCGGCACGCGCGGCGCCCGAGCGCGCCGGTCCCCCGGCCCGCGCGGACCTGCGGGCGAGCTGCGAGCCACTCTCGGGCGCGCCTCAGGTGCTGGGAAAAAATCGGCGCGCAGCGCCGACCCGGCCTCTGTTGCCGCGGATGGCGGCCTAAACGAATCTGACGGCTTGGTTTCGCCGCTCGGGCGCAGCCCGAGCCGATTTTCTCTTGGCGGTTACCCCCCAGGCGCATTGAGGCGCCGGCGGCCGTCCGCGCTGCGGCGCAGCGCGCCGCCATCGGCCTCGGGGCTCTCGAAGTCGCGGTCCCAGAGCTGGCAGGTGACCTCCACGTGGCGCTGGTCGAGCGCTTCGCAATAGTTCGTGAACTTGCAGCGCCGCACGCGCTCGCCCTGGCCCCGCTCGAGCTTGAGCCACCAGTCGGGATCCGCCAGGGATTGGCGCGCGGCCGCCACCAGATCGCAATCGCCGCGGGCCAGGGCCGCCTCGGCCATCTCGAAGTCGGCGATGCCGCCCGCGCCGACCACCGGGGTCTCGAAGCCGGCCCGGCGCACGGCCGCGCGCACCGTCGCAGCCAGGGGCAGATTGCGCCCGAAGGGCCCCGGGCCGCCGATGCGCACGGTGGGCATGCACTCGTGGCCGCTTTCGCCGGTGTACGGGTAGGCTGCTTCGCCGACCTTGGGCTGGCTGGCGTCCTCGAACTTGCCGCCCTTGCTGATCGAGAGGAAATCGAGGCCCGCGCGCGCGAACTCGGTCCCGAACCAGGCCGCGTCCGTCGGGCTGCTGCCGCCCGCGATGACCTCGTCGCCGAGGAAGCGCCCGCCCACGCAGAACCCGGCACCCACGCGGGCGCGCACCGCTTGGATCACCTCCAGGGGCAAGCGCGCGCGGCCCGCCAGGCTGCCGCCGTAGCCGTCCGTGCGCGTGTTGCGCGCCGAGAGGAAGGAGGCCAGGGTGTAGGCGTGAGCCATGTGCAGCTCGACGCCGTCGAAGCCCGCGGCGCGGGCGCGCTCGGCCGCGTCCGCGAACAAGCCCGGCAGCACCCGCGGCAGCTCGGCGATGTGGGGCAGGTGCGTGTCGGTCACGCGCTCGCGATAGCCCATCTCGAGCGCCTCGCGCTCGCGCTCGTCGAGGAGCTCGAGCAGTGCCTCGTGGGGCAGCGCCAGCAGAGCCTCGCGCAGCGCCGCCTCGTCGCCCAGGCTCTCCGGAGTCGCGCCGAGGCGCGCGGCCAGGCCCTGGCGGTGCTCTGGCCGCAGCGCCAGGAAACGCCGCAGGAATTTGTCCTTCTCCGGCCGGCGCTTGATCGCCAGGAAATCGATGATCTGGATCAGCAGCCGCGTCTGGCCGCCCGAACGCTGCCGCACGCGCTCGACCAGCCGGGCCAGCCCCGGCAGGAAGCGCTCGTGCCCGATGCGCAGCAGGGGCCCCGAGGGCACGTCGCGGATGCCGGTTGCTTCCACCACCAGGACGCCCGGGCGGCCGTCCGCGAAGCGCCCGTACCAGTCGAGCACCGCTTCGGTCACGAAGCCCTCTTCCGTGGCGCGCCAGGGCACCATGGCGGGCACCCAGGTGCGGGTGCGCGTGGCCAGCGGGCCCAGGCGGGCTGGCGAGAACAGGCGGCTCTGGGCCGCTTCCGCGGCGCTCGGCCAGCGGGCCGGCGGGATCGGCATGGCCGGATGCTTCTTCGCCGAGCTCATGGAGGTCATGCTAAGCGCGAGCCATGGCCAGCGCCGCCGCCTCCCTGCCCCTCGCGGGCCAAATCGCCCTGGTGACCGGCGCCAGCCGCGGCATCGGCGCCGCGATCGCGGCCGGCCTGCACGCGGCCGGGGCCGAGCTGCTGCTCGCCGCCCGCGGGCTGCAGGCCCTGCGGGAGCGCGCCGCCGAGCTTTCCGCCGCCGGCGCTCCGGCCCAGGCCCTCGAGCTCGATGTGGGCGATCCGGCGGCCCTGACCGCCGCCGTGGCGCGCCTGCCGGCGCTGCTCGGCGGTCGCCCGGTCTCGATCCTCGTCAACAATGCCGGCATCGCGCTGTCGGCGCCCTTCGAGCGCTCCGGCGCCGGCCCGGAGGGCGACCTGTTCGAGCGCCACCTGGCGGTCAACTTCCACGGGCCGCGCCGCCTGGCCGCCGCGCTGCTGCCCGGCCTGCTCGAGCGTCGCGGCGCTGTGATCAACGTGGCCAGCTCCGCCGGCCTCGAGGGCTACGCCTACGTCAGCGCCTATTGTGCTTCCAAACACGCCCTGGTGGGCTGGACGCGGGCCTTGGCGGCCGAGCTCGGTCCCAAGGGCCTCAAGGTCTCCGCGGTCTGCCCGCACTACGTCGAATCGCCGCTGCTCGAGGCCAGCATCGCCAACGTGCGCGCCAAGACCGGCCAGAGCGAAGCACAGGCGCGCGATTTCTTTGCCCGCCAGAACCCGGGCCAGCGCTTGATCCAGCCCGTGGAGGTGGCCGTGGCCGTGCTGGACCTGTGCCTGGCCCCGCGCGGCGGGCGGATCCTCGAGCTGGACGGCGCGCGGCGCATCGAGCGGGGCGCGGCGCCGTGAGCTCCCCGCCGCGCCCCTGGATGCTCCTGACCGGCGGCAGCAGCGGCATCGGGCGCGCGATCGCCGCCGCCTGGCTGGAGCGCGGCGGCCGCCTGTGGCTGACGGCCCGCGAGCGCTCGCGGGCCGAGCGGGCGGCGCGCGAACTCGAAAGCGCGCACGGCCGACAGGGCGGCTCGGCGCGCGGTTTCGAGCTCGAGAATGCCGATCCCGGCTCGCGGGCCGCCCTGGCTGCGGAGGTCGCCGCCGGCGCCGGCGCCCACGGTCCTTTGCAGGCCGTGGTGCTCAACGCGGGCTGGATCGAGCCTCACGGAGCCTTCGATGCGGGCCTGGCGAGCGCCCCAGAGGTGGAGCCCCTGCGCGCGCACCTCGAAGCGGATTTCCTCGGCCCGGCGCTGCTCGTCCAAGCGCTCGGTCTCGAGCGGCTCGCCGCGGGCCCAGCGCGCCTCCTGGCGATCGTGTCCGCGGCGGGTTTTCGCGGCTTTCCCGGCATCGCCGGCTACGTGGCCGCTAAACACGCCCTGCTGGGCTGGGTGCGCGCCCTGGCGATCGACCTCGAAACACAGGGCATCGCCGTGGGGGCCCTGTGCCCCTATTACGTCGAAACCGAGATGCTCATCCGCGCCATCCAGCATCGCAGCGAGAGCCTGGGCCAGGGCCTCGCGGAGGCCCGCGCCGAGTTCGCCCGCCGCAACCCGGGGGGCCGCCTGATTTCGCCGGCCGAGGTGGCCGCCGCGGCGCTCGAATTCATCGACCGGCCGAGCTCCGGCCGCGTGCTGGTGCTCGACGGCGGCCCGCCCCGCGAGCTGCACTCTCAATCCTGAAACACCAAGCTCCCATGAAGCTCGATCCGATCCACCCGGCCGGCTGGGCGCCCGCCAAGGGCTACACCAACGGCGTCCTGGTGCGCGGCGACTGCGACCTGCTGTTCGTCGCCGGCCAGATCGCCTGGGACGCCGAGCAGCGCCTGGTGGGCCGCGGCGATTTCGTGGCCCAGTTTGCCCAGGCCCTCGGCAACGTGGTCGCCGTGGTGCGCGCCGCCGGCGGCTTCCCCGACGACCTGGCGCGCCTGACGATCTACGTGACCGACAAGCGCCTGTACCTCGAACGCTTGCCCGAGGTCGGCGCCGCCTACCGCAGCCAGCTCGGCCGCCACTACCCCGCCATGGCCCTGGTCCAGGTCGCCGACCTGCTCGAACCCGGCGCCCTGGTCGAGATCGAAGCCACCGCCGCCATCAAGCGCCTCTGACGCGCTTCTGAAGCGCCTGGGTCCCCAGCGCCCCGCTTCCGCAACTGCAAGCATCCCAACCCAGGTGTCCGGAAATCCCAGCAAGGTCAGTCAGCGTCATCCAACATTGTCGTCTGGAAGGCCCCGCGTGTGTGCCGAGTCGAGGTTTGGAGTACAATGGAGCAATGCAAGAAGTTCTCGAGTTCCTCCTCGACCTCATAACCCTGAATTCAAGGAAACGGGGGCCGCTGGTCGTGAGAGTCGAGCTGCAGGGTCAGGATCTGCGGCTGACCCTCGAGAACAAGGGCCGGCGCAGGCTGGCCTATGCGGCCGTACGCGCCCAGGATGGCCTAGGAAAGCAGCATTTTCCGAAGACCGACCTCGCACCCCAAACCGTGCTCCATCCGGATCGACCGGAAACCCTGCGGCTCTCGGCGTTCGAACTGAGTTCCCTCGACTGCCAACGGTTGGAGATCCTCGACACCACCGGACACCCCTGGCCGGTGCCCGCTTCCAGCGGAAAGCCCTGGATCGGCGCCTGACGAGCAACAACTCGAGGCCGATCCTCTGTGAATGGGAGATTCTTTGACTGGGAGAAGAGCCAGATCGGGGCCATCCCGGCGATCGGAACTCAGCAGGCAGCCTCTCGCAGACAAGGGAATTTGCTCCGGCACCACCTGTTGCACAAACGTGCGCCCGGTGTGCGGCACCACTGCGTGCGCAGACGCGCGACTGGTGTGCGGCACGGTTGGCGGTTGCTAGGCTGTCGGGGTGGTCCAGCGC
>JBIKLM010000338.1:0-5053 GCA_044359835.1 Planctomycetota bacterium | reverse complement strand
TTGGCCGCTGCTTGCTCGCCCAAGCATAGAAGGCGCTGCGGGAGACCGAGACGCATCGACACATCAGCGCGACGGGGTAGTTGGCCTTCTCTGCCAGAATCAGCCCGAAGAGCGATTCTCGTCTCTAGCAAAGAAGGCTGCGGCTTTTTTTAGGAAGTCGCGCTCGGTCTCGAGGCGCTGCTTGTCCCGGCGGAGCTAATCGAACTCCTTGCGCTCGGCTGCGTTCAGGGCTGGCGCCGTAGCGGGCCCCGCTCCTTCGGTCGCTTGCCTGACCCATTCCCGCAGCGTGGTCTCGGTCAGGTCCAGATCCTTCGCACCCTTGCCCACGCTGCCAACCTGCCGGACCAGCCGGACGGCGTCAGCCTTCTGTTCCGGGGTGAAGCTGCGGCGCTTGCGTCGTGCCATGGAGGACATCCTTGCCCATCTCGGGCTAGTTGGGGTGTCCGAAAAACCCGGGCAAGGTCAGACCTATCCACACGAAAGGTGCCCCCCCTGTGACGAACCCGGCGCCCGTGCTGCTGGCGCCCTGACCGTCTGGGAAACGCGTTGACCTGGCTGCGACCGGGCTCCGACGCCAGCTCGTCAGAAGCCTTGGCCTGAGCCCCGCGTTGGAGGGGCCGAGATGGCCGCTGCCTTGCAGCCCTTCCCAGGGTTTCAGGCGGATGGTGAGTGGGCTCGGTCTTCGCCCTGGCGCCGAAGGCCCAACCGGGGACTTCGGATGCGCCACCCTCGGCCGGCCCCGGGAGCGAGGGTCGCGGTGGGGCCCATGGTTTGCCGGAGAACGGGCTTGGGGGGGGAGACCCGACGAGAGCACGGCCCGAGCGGCCCCTCCCGCAGCTCTAACCCAGCCTCCCAGGCCTGGGAAGCCCCGCGGGGCCGCCCCCCACGGGCCTGCCGAGCGCGGACGATATCCCCAACCGACGGCGTGCCGCGGGCCGGGATCGCCGGGCGCGCTCGCGCGGCGGCCCGCCGAGGCCCAGACTGGCGCGCCCGCCCTCCCGAGGCCTCCGCTCCCATGCCCTCCCGCGTGTTCCCGCTCCTGCGCCGCCTCGCCGCCTTGGCCTTGGTCGCCCTGCCGCTGTCCGGCTGCAACAGCCCGCCCAAGGGCCCGCCCCTGATCGAGATCACCCCGGAGATCAACGCCACCCGGCTCTCCGAGACCTTCGTGATCACCCCGGGCGACACGATCGCCCTCACCTCCAGCAAAGACACCGCTCTGACCCAGGAGCTGACCGTGCTGCCCGACGGCACCGCCAGCTTCTTCGGGATCGGCACGCTGCGCGTCGGCGGCTTCACCCCCGAGCAGGTCCGCCAGCAGGTCCAGCAGGCCTACCGCGAGGCCCGCGCCACCGAGTTCCCCGAAGCGCTGACCGTGACCATCGTGGCCACGGCGCCGCGCAGCGTGACGGTGATGGGCGAGGTCAACACGCCCGGCCCGATCGCCTTCGGCCTGGACCAGCGCATGACCCTGGTGGAAGCGATCGGCAAGGCCGGCAGCTTCTCGACCAACACGGCCTGGCTCAGCAACACGCTGCTGGTGCGCTGGGACCCGGCCACCCAGACCCAGCGCCACTGGGTGATCGACGCGCGGCCCGAGCACTGGGTCGGCCGCGAGCCGCTCTTGCTGCAGAGCTTCGACGTGATCTACATCCCCAACACCAAGATCGACCGGGTCGGCATCTGGGTGGACAACTTCATCCGCCGCCTGCTGCCCTTCCCGTTCTTCTTCCCGGCCCCCGCCTGATCGCCGCCGCGGCGTTCCGCCCTTCCTCCCGCCCCGCAGCCTCCATCGTGGACAACCAACCGCGCGACGACCTCTCCCGCGACGAGCGCAAGGCGCTCTCCGAGCTGCAGGAGACGATCCTGTTCGGGGTGGCGCGCTATTGGGTCTCGATCCTGTTCTGCGCCGGCCTCGGGCTGACCCTGGGCATCTACCTGGCGGCCTCGAAGCCCAACACCTACGTCAGCCAGGCCAAGCTGCTGCTGCGCCTCGGGGAACGCGAGCAGATCACTCCGGAGGCCATCGTCGGCGCCGGCCCGCGGCGTGAGTCCACGCCGACCATGGAGGACGAGATCCACCTGCTGACCAACGTCGCGGTCTTCAAGCGCGTCGTGGCCGATTATCCGGACGGGCCGGTGGCCCTGATGAAGCCGGCCGATCCCCTGCGCCACGACGGCGACGGCAGCAACGTGTCCTTGCACGTGCGGCTGATGCACGAGCTGCAGGCCTACCTGATCGCCAGCATGAACCTGGAGGAGGGCATGGCCCAGCTCAGCGAGGACGACCGCCTGCTGGCGGCCACGGAGGTCCTGCGCCAGGACACGGCGGTGTTCAACGAGACCGGCTCGAACGTGATCTCGGTGCTGCACACCTCGACCTCGCCGGAGAAGGCCCAGGACGTGTGCTCGCGGCTCGTGGATGCGTTCCTCGAGAGCCACCGCCAGCAATTCTCGGTCGACATCGTGCCGATGCTCGAAAAGCTCGACGAGCGCCGCCGCGCAGCGGTGCGCGCCCAGACGGAGCTGGACCGTTTCGTGACCGAGAACCGGCTGCTGAGCTTCGACCTCGAACTCGAGGAAAAGCTGCGCGCCCAGGTCGAGCTGGAGGCCGAATTCGCCGCCGCCGAGCGGGAGTTCCGGGCCCTGGAAGCCGAGAAGCCCAAGCTGCAGGATTCGATCCGCGCCACTTCGATCAGCAGCGAGGCCCTGGCCGCGGCGCGCGAGCGCTTGGCGCTGCTCGACGGCCTGATCCCGGCCGCCGATGTGCGCCGCACCTCGCTCGACGAGGAAATCAAGCGTCGGCGCCTCGAGCTCGAGGAGCTCAAGGGCCTCGAGCCGCGCCTGCGCGAGCTGGCCTCGGCCGCCGGCGAAGCCGAAGCCGAATACCGCGCCATGGACGCGACCCTGCGCGATCTGCGCGCCCTGGCGGCCCTCGACCTGGAGGGCAAGAGCAACCTCTCGGTGCTGCAGGAGCCCAACCTGCCGATCGAGAAGACCGGGCCCAAGCGCCTCAAGCTGGTCGTGCTGGGCCTCGGCGCGGGGCTGGCCCTCGGCACCACCGCCGCCGTGCTGCGCCAGGCCTTCGAGCGCCGCCTGCGCTACCCGTCCTCCGTGCAGCGCACCACCGGGCTCGAGCTGCTCGCGGTGATCCCCGAGTCCGCCGAGGTGCGCCGCCTGCAGCGCGTGCGCAGCTACATCTGATCCCCGGCCCATGAACGCCCTGCCCGAATCGACGCCGCCGCCGCCCCCGACCGGCAATCCGCGCCGCGGCTCCCAGAGCCGCGGGCCGGGGTTCTTGGAGCGCCTGCGCAAGCCGCGCCCCCAGGCCCCCGAGCCGCGCCCCTACGCGCGCCTCGACGTGCCGCTGCTCGAGGCCATCGAGTCCCTGCGCGAGCTGTCCAACGACCTGTGGCCCAAGCTGGTGCGCCGCAACCCGCGCGGCGGCCCCACGCGCTACCTGTTCACGGCCGCGCACCAGGGCACCGGCACGACCCTGATCTCGGCCGCAGCGGCCCTGGGCCTGGCCCGCAACCTGCGCGAAGGCGTGGTCCTGGCCGAACTCAACACCGAGCGCCCGGCCCTGGCCAGCTATCTGGCGGCCGGCGAGGGCCCCGGCGTGGGCGAGCTGCTCTCCGGCAGCGCCGAGCCCAGCTATTGCCGCATCGAGGTCGGCGATCTCGACAAGCTGCAGGTCTTCGCCGCCGGCGAGGCCAAGGTGCTCGAGCCCGGCGATTTCGCCCGCGAGCGCATGGACCGCGTGGCGCGCGATTTCGAAGCCCGCGGCCAGTACGTGATCTACGACGCCCCGCCGCTGCTCGAGTACCCCGGCACCCTGCTGCTGGGCGAGCAGGTCGATGCCGTCGTGCTGGTGGTGCGCGGCCGCGAGACGACCAAGCGCGAACTCGACCGCTGCATCGAGCTGATCACCCAGGCCGACATGCGCATCGCCGGCCTGATCTTCAACCGCTTCGAATCCGACCTGCCCTTCGGCCTGGGCGCCGGCGGCTGATCGGCAGCGCGGCGCGGGCTGCGGGGTGAGCGCGGCAGAAAAGCGGGCCCGCCCGCTGGCGTTTCGGCCACGGGCGGCAGCAGGGGCGGCTCCGATCTGGGCTCCACACTCGAGAAAAACCGCTCGATGCCCGCGGGGCTCGCTGCTTCTCCTGCGCTCAGAAACGAACGCCCAGGGCGGCCAATTGGGCTTCTGCGGCGGCGGCCCAGCCGCGGTTGGCGGCGGGGTTGGCGGGGCTCGGGTGCAGGATCGAGCCGATCGGTTGGGTGATGCGCGGGTCGAGGACGCGGGCCCGCTGGAAGGCGGCTTCGGCGACCTTGCCGAAGCCGATCAGCCGCGCGGGGGCGAGGTAGGCGATCCAGCGCGCCAAGGCTTGGTCGCAGAGGGCTTCGAGGGGCTCGCGCTCGGCGCTCGGCAGCTTGTCCGGGGTGCGGTTCTTGCCGGAGGCCTCGAGGAAGGCCAGGGGGCACCAGTTCCAGACGAAGAAGCGCGCGAAGAAGCGCTCGGGGCTCTGGAAGCGCTGTTCGGCCCAGCCCCACACGCGCCGGCCGGAGACTTCGCTGCGCTGGCAGGCAAAGCCCTCGATCGGCCGGCGCGGGTGCTCGTGCTCCGGGCGCTCCACGGGCGCTGCGACCCCCAGGAAGCCGCGGGCGGCCTCGACCTCGCCGAAGGGCACGCCGGTCTGCACCATGCCGAAGGGACCGGGATTCATACCCAGCAGCAGGGCCTCGATGCCCGGGCGCGCGTAGCGCTCGATGTAGAGCTCTCCCGGGGCGCGGGCGTAGTCCAGGGGGTTGTAGACGTGGGCCACGGGCGCGGCGAAGCGCAGGCGGGCGAGGGCGGCGGAGAGCTCCCGGGCGATGGCCACGCCCGGATGGTCGCTGGCAGGCGGCGGGCGGCGCTCCGGCGCCGAAAAGGGCAAGGAGGAGCCGGACGGGTCCGGCCGCTTGGGGCGGGGCATGGGCGGAGGTTAGCGCGGCCGGAGTTCGCCGCGGCGGCCGGGCGGCGCGGCGAGCCGCGCCGGCTCGGGTGCCTGGTTGCCCT
>JBIKLM010000339.1:0-5053 GCA_044359835.1 Planctomycetota bacterium | reverse complement strand
GATCGTGACGGCGCGGCTGCAGATGATGGGCACTCCCGAGTACATGGCGCCGGAACAGGCCGAGCCGGGCGTCGACGACATCGACACGCGCGCGGACGTGTACTCCTTGGGCGTGATCCTGTACGAGCTTCATTGGCACCAAGCCCTTCGAGCTGAGGAATGTGATCGAAGGAGGCTATTCCGAGATCCTGCGCACGATTCGCGAGGTGGAGCCCCCCAAGCCGTCGACGCGGGTCTCGTCGCTGGGCGAGTCCCTCGATGCGATCGCCGCGCGGCGCGAGGCGCGCCCCGCCACCTGGATGAGGAAATTACGCGGCGATCTCGATTGGATCGTGATGCGGGCGCTCGAGAAGGAGCGCTCGCGCCGCTACTCTTCACCCAACGAACTCGCAGCCGAAGTCCGCCGCCACCTCGATGACGAGCCCGTGCTGGCGACTCCGCCGAGCACGACGTATCGCCTAGCGAAGTACGTGCGGCGCCACAGGGTCGGCGTCGCCGCGACCGCGGCGGTGTTCGTCGCACTCGTCGTGGGGCTGATCGCCGCAAGCATCGGTTGGCGCGAGGCTCTGGTGCAAGGAAGGAGGGCGCAGACGGCCCTGTCCGCGGAGCAAGCCCAACGTGCTGAAGCCGTCCTCGAGCGTGAGAAGGCCGAGGCCGCGCGCGCGGACGCCGAGACGCAACGCGAGCTCGCGCAGGCACGGGAAGTCGAGGCGCGTACGGAGGCTGCCCGGGCAAACTCGATCGCCGACCTGCTGCAGTCGGCACTGGTCGCGGCGGCCCCCGGCACCCGATCGGCGCAGTCCAAGGACTACACGGTGCGCGAGCTGCTGGAGAGCCTCGAGGAACAGCTCGGGGAGCGCTTGAACGGCGATCCCGAAGCCGAGTTCGCGTTCCGCCGCACCCTGGCCGCGGCCCGGCGGGGCCTGGCCGATGACTCCCAGGCCGAAGCGCATCTGCTGCGCTCGATAGAGCTGGCGGGGCAGATCTTCCCCGATCAGAGCCTGGAGCACGCGCTGCTCTGGAACGACCTCGGGGAGGTCCGTATACTGATGTGGAACCCGGCAGAAGCAGAGCAAGACCTGGAGCGCGCCGCTGCAGCCTGCGACCCCGAGAAACCACGACAGCACGACCTGCTCGTCACAGTTCGCAACAACCAAGCCGTGCTCGCCATGCGCAACGGTCGCTTGGCGGAGTGCGAGGCCTTCGCGCTCCAGGCACTCGCACTGCAGGAGGATGCGCGTCCCGATCATACGCACCGGGGGACCGTGTTGACCACATTGGGCAATCTGGCGCGTGAACGGGGTGACAAGCAGGCAGCGGCGGAGTGGCTGTCGCAAGCGCTGGAGGCCTATCGGACGACCGACAACTCGCGCAACGCCACCTTCGCCGGAGCCCTGTCGAGCTGGGCCATGGCTGCCCTGGAAGCGGATCCTTCGGCGGACGTTGAGCCGGCCTTCGAGGAAGCGCTCCTGATCATGCGGCGGCTCTACGACCGTCCGCACCACGATCTCGCCTCGACCTTGAACAACTACGGCACTTTCCTGGTGCAGCGCAATCGTCTGGAAGAGGCGGAGGCGAGCCTGACCGAGGGGCTCGCACAGCTCGAGGCGCTGGGAGCGCCCGATCGCAATGCCGTGATCTTGCTGACTGCGAATTTGGGCTCCCTTGCCTGGCAACTTGGCGACAAGGCCTTGGCGGCCGAGCGCGCGTAGAAGGCGCTGGAATTGCACGAACAGTGGTTTGCGCCGGACGACCGGCAAGCGATCTTCTTGCGTACGAACCTGGTGCGGTCTCTGCGCGCCATCGGGGATGCGCCGCGCGCCTTGCCCTTCGTCCGCACGCAGGTCGAGGTGTGCCGCCGGGTGCTGGGCGCGACGCACGCGGACACCGTGGAGGCGCTCGAAAAGGCCAGTGAGGCTTGCGCAGTGGCGTCGTGGAGTGCGAAGGGAGAGGCGCGGGTGGCGCGCGAAGCCGAGGGCTACGCCCGCGAGCTCCTCGCCGCACGGGAAGCCCAGTCCGATGGGCCACAGCTGCGCTGGAAGGCCAAGCTCCTGCTCAGCGACGCGCTCCTCTCCTGCACACTGACCAGCGCGGACGCGGCCTCGGCTTCACTTGCGCTGGACGAGAGCATTCCACTCGCCGAGTCGGCCTGGAACGCGCCCAAGGAGGAAACCACGAAGGAGCAACGTCAAGCCGCGGCACGTCAGTTGAACCGGGCGTTCAAGCTGCGCGCGAAGTTGGATCCTACGGGCGAGGCGCCGCAGCGAGCGGAAGAGTGGCGCCAGCGTGCGGAGGCACCCTGAGTCCTGGATGGCCTCGAGCCGAATTGCGGCGACTTCGAGTTCGGGTAAGCGGGTGATCGGCGGAATGCTGGGGATGCGGTCGTCGAGCCAAGGCCCGCTGTCGGGGTCGCGCAATCGAAGGGCACCCAGGCGGCTTTGGTCTGGCACGCCGAGCAGGTAGTCCCAATCGGAAAGGGTGCGCGGACGGAGGGACTGGCTGGCGGCCCCTTCGCGCTCGCGGGGATCCATCAGTCGGCGACCCCAGCGTCGAGGGCGGTGTCGAGCAGCACGCCGTTGAGAGTGCCCGGCGAGAGCGGAAAGAAGTCGCAGAGTTGGAGGAGCGCTTGGGCCTTTTCGGGCGCTCATGGAAGTAGGACAGCGGGCTTACCCCTTATCGGGCTTCGAGTTCTCGTAGAGGGTGGCGCGGCGGGATGTCGCAGGAGTTCGTGGGGGCCGCTGGGGCTGCTTGGGCTCCTGGGGCTGCTGACGCTTGCGGGAGCTGGAGGATTCGTAGGCCTGGAGCAGGTTTCGGGCGCGTTGGGCTGGGGAGTGTTTATGATCGGAGAGCGAATTCGGCCCCATGGGGGGGTCGCGATCGTTTCTCTAGCCAGGCTAAGACCGATGACACTGCCGTACGCCGTGGTCTGGATCGACCATCAGAACGCTCAGGTGCTGCAATTCGACGACGCCCACGTGCAGTCGCAGAAGGTACACACCCACACGCACCACACCCGCCAGGGTCACAGCAAGGTGCGCACGGAACACGAGTTCTTCGGGGAGGTGTGCACGGCCATGGGGGGCATCCCTCAGATCCTGGTGGTCGGCTCCAAGACCGCCCAGGCGGACTTCCGCCACTACGTCGAAAAGCATCGCCCCTCCCTGGTGAAGCAGGTCGTGGGGTATGAGAGCGTCGACCGCGAGACCGAGCGCGAGCTGGTCGCCATGGCCAGGAAGCGTTTCCTCCCCAAGGAAGCCAAGAGCTAGGGCGCGGCTTCGGCCGCGGGAAGTCTGCGGACTGGATGGAGCCAGGAGGAGCGGCGCTGACCAGCGCGAGCACCTCCTGGCGCCAAGAGGCGAAGGGAGGGTTCGCAGGGGCGCGGGCGGGAACTCAGGGAGCTGCGTTGATCGTGAGCGGCTCGGGGCCGGTCAGGGTGAAGCTGCCCTGGAGCGGCGGGCTGGTGGCGAGCTGGAAGCGGTAGGCGCCGAGGGGCAGGCGCGGGGCGATCAGGCGGCCTTGGTTGTCGGTCAGGGTCGGGCAATCGGCCAGCCAGCCGCGGTCGATGGCGCTTTGGATGGCGAGGCCGGAGGGCAGGTGCTCGAGCTGCACGGGGGCGCTCTGCACGGGCTGGCCCGTGGGATCGACGAAGTGCAGCGCGGCGTTGGTGTAGGGATGCAGGTTGAGTTCGATCGGGTCCGTGGCCAGCCAGTGGTCGGTGGGCTGGGCGGTCTGATCGGCGCGGATCGGCAGATGCTGGCCGGTGTGCAGCTCGACGCGGTAGGCGCCGGCGCCGAGGCCCGTGAATTCGACCAGTCCCTGGTCGTTGCCGCGGGTCTCGCGGATCAGGAAGGCGCCGTCTCGGGAATAGAGCAGGGCGAACACGCCGGGCACGGGCTGGCCCTGGCTGGTGGCGACCAAATGCAGCGAGGCGGCTGCGCCGACCAACACACGGTAGGGAGAGGCTGCATTGGCGATGTCGCGGTCGGAGACGCTGGGCAGCCAGGTGCCATCGGGCAGAACCAGATGGATGCCGTAGGCCTCGCCCTCCGGGACCGTCAGGCGCAGCAGGCCGTCGGCGTCGCTCTGCGCGGAGCCACCGGGATTCGTCGCGGGCCCGGAGCGCAAGGCCTGAGAATAGGCGACGACGCCGGGGACGGGTCGACCTTGGGGGTCGACGCAGAGCAGCTGCGCTTGCTGGCCTATGCCGCGCAGCTCGAGGATCTGCTCGCCGGAGGGGGCCAGCGGGCGGGTGCCGAGCAGTCCGGCGCCGCCGCCCCGGGGTCCATGGGAGAATTCGACCTGGTTTCCGGGCAAAGCCTGGGTGTCGAACTCAGCGCGCGCCAGGGTCAGCTCGATGGGGCGCGTGATGGTCACGCCCGCGTCGGTGTGGACCCGGAGGCTCAAGATCCCGTCGGCGTAGCGCGCTTGCCCGGCGTCGTCGAGGAAGCGCACGCGCAGGCGGCGCGGGCTAGAGACCTCGAGCTCGAGGTGCCCGTCGTTTGTTGGGCCAGCGCCGAACAGATGGGTTTCGAGCTGGCCATCGGGGTGGCGCAGCTCGACCAGGGGCGGGCCGCTGGAGATCTCGACCGGCGCGCCAAGCCCCTGGGCGTCGAAGGGCTCGAAGCTGCCCAAGCTGGGCTGCAGCAGGCGAGCCGAATAGGCCTCGGGACTCTGGAACTCGCCGGAAAGCCGCAGGCGCGCTGCCTGAACCGCGAGGAGCCGCACGGTGCCGAGGTCGACGCCTTGCGGCCCAGGGTCCGGCAGGGCGAAGCATTGGCGCCCGAAGCCAGGCGCCTCGACGGCGAGCTGGGTGCCGGCGAGGCCTCCGATTCCCAGGCGGAAACGGCCGGAGGCATCGGTCCAGGTCTCGAGGTCGAGGTCCAAACGCTGATTCGCATCGAACACGGAAGGCTGCACCCCAAAGATCCGCGCGCCGACGATGGGCGCGCCGCTGGCGTAGGCCACCAGGGTCCCGAACGCATCGATCGGGGGCTCGAGCTCCACCAGCACGGGCTCGGCGGCTGGAAGCGTGAGCTCGAGGCCCTGGCGTCGG
>JBIKLM010000337.1:0-5055 GCA_044359835.1 Planctomycetota bacterium | reverse complement strand
TGGCGCACCACTTCGACACGCCGGAGCAGCAGTTCGACGCCGGCAAGCTCGGCATCTGGGTCTTCCTGGTCACGGAAGTGCTGTTCTTCTCGGGCCTGTTCTGCGCCTATTCGATCTGGCGCTCGGAGCACCCCGAGGTGTTCGTCTACGCGCACCACTACCTGGACACCTTCTGGGGTGCGATCAACACCGGCGTGCTGCTGTTGTCCTCCCTGACCGCGGCCTGGGCCGTGCGCAGCGCGCAGCTCGGCAACAAATCCGGGCTGATCCTGAACATCATCATCACCCTGGTCTGCGCGTTCGGGTTCCTGGGCATCAAATACGTGGAATACAGCGCCAAGTGGCACCACGGCACCCTGCCGGGCCGGTTCTATGAGCCGCACCCGGAGTCGGTGTTGATCACGACCGACAACTACACCAAGGAGCTCGGCACGGCGGGGGATCTGGCCCTGACCGAGCTGCGCGCCGAGAAGGGTGCGGACTACACGCCCAGCGAGACAGAACTCGGCGAGCGCGCGGTGCAGGTGATCGCCAAGCACGATCCGGAGCCCGAGACCGTGCGCACCTTCTTCGCGATCTACTTCTGCATGACCGGCCTGCACGGCATCCACGTCGTCGCCGGCATCATCGCCTTCCTGTGGATCCTGGGTCGGGCCATGAAGGGCGAGTTCGGCCCGAGCTTCTACGGCCCGGTCGACTACACCGCGCTGTATTGGCACCTCGTCGACCTGATCTGGATCTACCTGTTCCCGCTGCTGTACCTGATCAAGTAGGTCGCACCGAGCCAGGTCCCAACGATCCAACCGCTCCACCCAGCCCCTCCCCGCGATGTCTTCTCCGAACCACGGCCAAGGTGCCCACGCCGATCCTCACGGCGCCCATAGCGTCCACGTGCTGCCCTGGCAGCTGCTGGTGGGCGTGTGGGCCCTGCTGATGGGCCTGACCGTCCTGACCGTCTGGCAGTGGTCCCTCGATCTCGGCAAGATCGACCTGGTGATCGCCATGGTCATCGCGACGATCAAGGCCCTGCTGGTGGCTCTGATCTTCATGCACCTGGCCTGGGACCGGCCCTTCAACGGGATCGTGTTCCTGTCCTCGCTGATCTTCGCGGGCCTGTTCGTCAGCGTGTCCCTGCTGGACACCGACCAGAACCAGGGCGCGATCTCCAAGCGGCGCGGCGACAAGTCCCTGGTCGGCACCCGCCCCGATTACGCAGCGATCCAGGCCGAGCACGCCAAGCACTCCGGTCACGGCGCAGGGGATCACGGCGCGGCCGATCACGGTGCGGCCGGACAAGATGCGGCGCCGGAAGCCCAGCCCGCCCCCGCCGGCGACCATTGACACGTTGACGGGCTGAGCGAAGGCAACTCGGGGCGCGCCCGAGCCAGCAGTCCAGCCCGTCCGATGCCTTGGGGCCGCCACCCGGCGGCCACAGAGGCCGGGATCGGCGCAGAATGCCGATCGCAGACCCTGGCTGCTCTTGGCTTGAGGCCAGGTCGAGGCCTCGGCCTCCGCGGCCGGCGATCAGGGGGGGCGATCCGGGCGGAGAAGCTGCGCGGGGCTGGGCCGGAGCGGAGGGGCGGTCCACGAGGGACGCTTGGGGGTTGGGCTGCCCGAATCCTCGGGTCCTTGGGGTGCGTTGCGGGCCGCACTGCCCAGGCCCTCGGTGCGTCCGAGCAAGGTGGAGCTCCGGCTCCAGAGCTGGCTACGGGTCCACTCGCTGGGGCCCGGCCAGCGCCCAATCCAGCGGCAGGTCCGCCGTTAGGAGGCCCGCGCGCAGCATCCCGAGCCCCCGTCCGGGTCTCGGCCGGGTTGCCCGGCCACGCTCTGGCCGGAGGCGTGGCATCGGCGATTGATGCCGGTGGCCCTCGGTCCCAAGCTAGCCTGGGTCCAAGGCGCCGACAGCGCCCGGACCCGTCCGCCCCAAGGCCGGTCCACGCCCTTCCCGATGCTCTGGTTCAAGCCCACCGAGGACCTGCGCTTGGTCTCCCCCTCGCCCGCCTTCCGGCGCACCGGCCCCCCAACCCCGACCGGCGTCGGAACCCTGGGGATGTGGTTCTTCATCGCCTCGTTGACCTTCGTCTTCGGGGCCTCCCTGCTGCTCTACGTGTTGCTGGTGGAAGCCCAGGAGACGCCGCTCCTGGCGGTCCTGCCGATCGTGCTGCCCGGCGCGATCGCTTCGACCGTGATCCTGCTGGCCTCTTCCGTGACCCTGCGTTTCGCGTCCCGCGAGATCGCGCAGGACCGCCGTCGTGCGGCCACGCGCTGGCTGGGCTGGACCCTGGCCCTGGGCCTGGCCTTCGTCGTGCTGCAGTGCTTCAACTGGCTGCAGATGACCCAACGCGGCCTGGCCTTCGATGCCACCAACCGCCACGCGGCCTTCTTCTATCTGCTGACCGCCCTGCATGCCGCCCACGTGCTGGGGGGCATCGTGCGCCTGTGGTGGGTCTGGCGTGCTTCCTCCCACGGACGCTACAGCGCCGACGACCACGAGCAGATCACCAACGTGGCCTTTTACTGGCACTACCTCGACATCGTCTGGGTCTTGATGCTGGGCACCATCCTGCTGGTCTCGAGCTGAGGGGCACCCGAGCTGACGCGGGGCGCTCCCCGATCGCCCGAGCTGGGATCGAGCCCCGCGGCGCCGAGGCGGCCCGCGGCGGCGAGCCGGCCCGCGCTCGAGGGGCGAGCTGAATCCGCCTCGGGGGCAGGAGCCGCTCCGCGCCCCCGGCGCGCGGACCGCAGCCGGGGCCGATTGGACGGCGGTCCCGGGAACCGCCCGAGGCGCTCCCGCGACCGAGCGATCACTTGCTGGACTTGCGGCGCACGTTGCTGTCCAGGATGCGCTTGCGCAGGCGCAGGTTCTGCGGCGTGACCTCGAGCAACTCGTCGTCCTCCAGGTACTCGAGCGACTCCTCCAGGGACATGCGCTTGGGCGGCGGCAGGTTGACGTTGTCGTCCTTGCCGGCCGCGCGCATGTTGGTCAGCTTCTTCTCGCGGCAGACGTTCAGCGGCAGGTCGCCCGGCTTGTTGCTTTCGCCCACGACCATGCCCTCGTAGACCTCGTCGCCGGGTTCGATGAACCAGGTCCCGCGGTCCGCCAGGCTGTCCAGGGCGTAGCCCATGGCGGGGCCCGCCCGGTCCGCGACCAGCACGGCGCCGTTGCGGCGCGGGATCGCGCCGCCGTCCGGCTTCCAGGCGTCGAAGATGTGGCTCAGGATCGCCTCGCCCTGGCTCAGGGACATCAGCGCGGTCCGAGCGCCGATCAGCCCCCGGGCGGGCACGGTGAATTCGAGCCGGGTCAGGTTGCCATGGGCCTGCATCTCCAGCATTTCGCCCCGGCGGCGGCCCATGAATTCGATCACGCGGCCGGCGGAGTCGTTGGGAGTCTCGACGGTGGCGCGCTCGATCGGCTCGCAGCGAACGCCATCGACTTCCTTGATGATCACCTGGGGCTTGCTGACCGCGAATTCGTAGCCCTCGCGGCGCATGTTCTCGACCAGGACGCCCAGGTGCATCACGCCCCGGCCCTTGACCTCGAAGGAGTCGGTCTTCTCGGTGGGGGACAGCTGCAGGGCCGCATCGCGCAGGGCGGCCTTCTCGAGCCGGGTCCAGATCTGACGGCTGGTCACGAACTTGCCCTCCCGTCCGGAGAAGGGCGAGTCGTTGACCGAGAAGATCATCGAGATCGTAGGCTCGTCGAGCTGGATCGCGGGCAGCGGATCGGGCTGGTCGAAGGGGCACAGGGTGTCCCCGATCGAGAGCTCCTCGATGCCGGCCACCACGGCGATGTCGCCGCCGGCAACCTCGTTGACGTTGGTCCGCTCGAGACCCTCGAAGCGGTAGAGGTTTTTGACGTTGGCGTGGACCAACTTCTTCCTCTCGGGGTGGCACAAGGTGACCCGCTGGCCCAGCTTCAGCGTGCCGCGCACGACCCGTCCGATGCCCAGGCGGCCGACGAAGTCGTCGTGGTCGATGGTCACCGCCTGGAACTGCACCGGAGCATCCGGATCCGGCATGGGCGGCCGCACGTGCTCCATGATCAGTTCGAACAGTGGGCCTAGGTCCTGGGCCCGCCGCCCCAGCTCTTGCACGGCCCAGCCGTCGCGGCCCGAGCCGTAGCAGACCGGGAATTCGAGCTGCTCCGGGGTCGCGCCGAGCTCCACGAACAGGTCGAAGATCTCGTCCAGGACCTCGTTCGGGCGCGCGTCCGGGCGGTCGATCTTGTTGATCATCACCAGCGCCTTGAGCCCGCGCTCGAAGGCCTTGCGCAGCACGAAGCGCGTCTGCGGCATGGGGCCCTCGAAGGAGTCGACCAGCAGCAGCACGGCGTCGGCCATGCCCAGCGTGCGCTCCACCTGGCCGCCGAAGTCGGCGTGGCCGGGCGTGTCGACGATGTTGATGCGGGTGCCCTGGAAGCGGATGGCCGTATTCTTGGCCAGGATCGTGATGCCGCGCTCGCGCTCCTGGGCGTCGGAGTCCATGACGCGCTCGGGCACGTCCTGGTTGTCGCGGAAGGTGCCGGCGTAGCGGAACATCTGGTCCACGAGGGTGGTTTTCCCGTGGTCGACGTGGGCGACGATGGCGATGTTGCGGACCTCTTCGATCACGCGGCTCGAGGACAGGGCCTTCAAGGCAAAGCGGGGCGGGCTGGGAGCGATCGGTGCGCGGGCGCGGGGGCGGTCCGTCGGCACCTGCTGGGCTCGGGTGAACTCGGCAGTTTAGCCCCCGGGCCGCGGTTCCGAGCCGCTCGGCGGGCAGATCCCCGACGCACCGGCCGGCGGCGCAGCGAGCGGGGCGAGCCCGGGCCCTGCGTCGATGAGTTCTCGATCAAGATCGATTTCGCCAGCCCGGCCCCTGGGGCCCTGGGGGGCCAAACTCGGGCGAATCGGTGGCCCGCTTCCCGCTCGGGGTCGGCGGCCTGCCGCCCGGAGGCGCGGCGGCGGGGCCCGCCCGCTGTCCAGGGGACGCCGGCTCGACGGGGCCTGCCCGTCGGAAACCGACGGCGGCCCCCGGCGGGTCAGGGGCTGGTGCGGCCCGCCTCCCCGGGCCGCG
>JBIKLM010000336.1:0-5059 GCA_044359835.1 Planctomycetota bacterium | reverse complement strand
CCGATCGCGAAGTTCGCCGCCAAACTGGCCGTGGGCTACACCCTGGACGAGATCCAGAACGACATCACCAAAGAGACGCCGGCCTGCTTCGAGCCGACGATCGACTACGTGGTGACCAAGATCCCGCGCTTCGCCTTCGAGAAGTTCCCGGGCGCCGACACGACCCTGACGACCTCGATGAAAAGCGTCGGCGAGGTGATGGCCATCGGGCGCACCTTCAAGGAGTCGCTGCAGAAGGCCCTGCGCGGGCTGGAGATTGGGCTGTCGGGGCTGGGGTTCCAGAAAGCCGATGACCTGAGCGGGGTCAACCCGGACCACGACGCGCTGGCGCGCTCGCTGCGCGTGCCCAACGACAAGCGCCTGCTGGCCGTGGCCGCCGCCTTCCGCGCCGGCTGGGACGTGGCCCGCGTTCACGAGGCCTGCAAGATCGATCCCTGGTTCCTCGAGCACATGCGCGAGCTGGTCGACTTCGAGTCCGACCTGCGCGGCGCCAACCTGGACGCCGAGCTCCTGCGCGAAGCCAAGCGCATGGGCTACTCCGACCGCCAGATCGCCAAGGCCAGCGGCCAGACGCCCGAGCAGGTGCGCGCCCTGCGCAAGCACCTCGGCATCGAGCCGGTGTTCAAGCTGGTGGATACCTGCGCGGCCGAATTCGCCGCCGTCACGCCCTACTACTACTCGACCTACGAAGACGAGACCGAGACCCGCGCCGGCAAGGTCGACAAGATCATGATCCTGGGGGGCGGACCGAACCGCATCGGCCAGGGCATCGAGTTCGACTATTGCTGCGTGCACGCGGCCTTCGCGGCGCGCGAGCTCGGGCTCGAGTCGGTGATGGTCAACAGCAACCCGGAGACCGTCTCGACCGACTTCGACACCTCGGACCACCTGTTCTTCGAGCCCTTGACCCACGAGGACGTAATGCACGTCGTCGAGGCGATCCGGCCGAAGGGCATCATCGTGCAATTCGGCGGCCAGACTCCGCTGAACCTGGCCGGCGGCCTGGCGCGCGCCGGCGCGCCGCTGATCGGCACCTCGGTGGCCTCGATCGACCGCGCCGAGGATCGCCAGCTGTTCGCCGAGATGCTGATCAAGCTGGGCCTGCGCCAGCCCGAGAACGGCATCGCCAAGACCCCGGCGGAGGCCTTCCTGATCGCCCGCAAGATCGGCTACCCGGTGCTGGTGCGGCCCTCCTACGTGCTGGGCGGCCGCGCCATGGCGATCGTCTACGACGACGAATCGCTGGAGAGCTTCATCGAGCAGGCCGTGGCCGCCTCCCCGGACCACCCGATCCTGGTGGACAAGTACCTGGCCGATGCGATCGAGGTCGACGTGGACGCGATCTGCGACGGCCGTCGGGTGGTGATCGGCGGGATCATGGAGCACATCGAAGAGGCCGGCGTGCACTCCGGCGATTCGACCTGCGTGCTGCCGCCGCACACGCTCAGCCAAGGCCTGCAGGCCGAGATCAGCGCGGCGACCAAGGCGATGGCCATGGAGCTGGGCGTGATCGGCCTGATGAACGTCCAATACGCGGTCAAGGACGACAAGGTCTACGTGCTGGAGGTCAACCCGCGCGCCTCGCGCACGGTGCCCTTCGTCTCCAAGGCCATCGCCGTCCCCCTGGCCAAGCTGGCCGCGAAGGTGATGTGCGGCAAGACCCTGGACGAGCTGGGCTTCACCGAAGAAGTCGTGCCGCCCTACTTCTCGGTCAAAGCCCCGGTGTTCCCCCACAATCGCTTCCCGGGCTGCGACTTCCGGCTTTCGCCCGAGATGCGCTCGACCGGCGAGGTCATGGGTATCGACAAGGACCTGGGCTTCGCTTTCCTCAAGGCCTTCATGGCCGCGGGCATGAAGCTCAAGAAAACGGGGCGGGTGCTGATCACGGTCAAGTCCTCGGACAAGCGCGCGATCCTGCCGGAGGCCCGGCAGCTGGCCTCCCTGGGCTACGAGCTGTTCGCCACCGACGGCACCTACCGCGCGCTGATGATGAACGGGGTGCCGGTCAAACGCGTCAACAAGGTCCACGAAGGGCGTCCGCACATCGTGGACATGATCAAGAACCGCGAGCTCGACCTGGTGCTCAACACCCCCTCCGGTCGCCAGACCCGCGCGGACGACGGCGAGATCCGCAGCGCCGCCGTGCAGGCCCACGTGCCCGTGATCACCACGCTGGCGGGCATCAGCGCCGTGGTCAGCGCGCTCTCCGCCATGGCCCGCGGGGACTTCAGCGTGCGCACGATCCAGGAGCACCACCAGCAGCTGCCCAAGCGCCAGCCCCTGGCCGGCGCGCGGCGTTGACGGCCTGAGAAAAAATCGACTCGGGCTGCGCCCGAGCCGGAAGACCAGCCCGTCAGCATGCCTTTGGGCCGCCATCCGGCGGCCGCAGAGGCTGGGATCGCAGGGCGGAATCGAACGCTTCCGTGGGCTGGCGATTTCGACCGGAGCGGCGCATGCGGCGGCCGCGGGCCGACTTTACGGGAGCGATACAAAGCGGGCACCGCAGGGGCTGCCGCGAAGTTGAAGGGATGCTAGAGGCCTGCTCATAGCCCGATCGACACGGGACGACCGCCTTCAGCGCTTCGTCTCGTTATGCGCCCGGCCCCAAAATAAAAAAAGAGCGCTAAGTTTCGGGCATGGAGATCTTGATCCTCGGCGGCAGCGGCTTGCTTGCGGACCAACTTTCGATCGTCGCTCGGGCGCGCGGCGGTCGGGTGAGCTGGGTCCCGGGGGGGCCGAATGATTCGGAGCGTCGCGGCGGCGGCGCTGGACGCGGCCGCGGGGGAGAACTCGAAGCCGTGCTTCCGGGCGAGCGGCGCTTCGATGTCTGGATCGACCAGCGCCGGCCGGAGCCGGGCGAGATCGAGCGCACCAGCGCGGCGATCGGGGAAGGCCTGGGCCGCTATGTGCTGCTCACCAGCGCGACCTGGCCGGGGCTCGATCCCGCCGGGGCCAGCGCGGCGCCGGACTGGGAGCGCGCCCAGGCCGCGGCCGAGCGCGCCTTCGGCTCGCGGGCCTGGTGCCTGCGCACGGCCGGCCTGGTCGGAGCCGCCGATCCCGCCAGCCCCCTGGCCTGCTGGCTCGCCCGGGCGCGGCGCGGCGGCGAGATGCTCTGCCCGGCCCCCGAGGGCCAGGGCGTGCAATGGCTCGACGCGCGCGACCTGGCCGAGTTCCTCTGGCTCGGCCTCGAGCGCGAGTGCTTCGGCCGGCTCGAGTTGGGCGGACCGCACCCAGCGACCAGCCTGGGCGAGGTGATCCGGGCTTGCGTGGACCTTGCCGGCGGCGCCGCGCGGCCCGTGTGGGCGGATGGATCGTGGCTCGAGGTCGAGGCCCGGGTCAGCCCCAGGGAGCTGCCCCTGTGGCGCCCGGACGGCCAGCCGTCGGCCGGCTGGCGCCTCGACGTCCGCCGCGCCCGAGAAGCCGGACTGGCCCATCGCCCCCTGGCCGCCACGCTGAGCGACACGCAGCGCGAGCTCGAGCGGGGCGCCCTGGCGCCCGCGCCCGGCCTCGGGCTCGATCCGGCCCGCGAAGCGCGCCTGCTGGCGGACTGGGCGCGCGAGCGACGCAGCGGCCGTCGCTCCCTGGAAGGCGCCGAGATCTGACCGGCTGAGAAGCGATCGACCCGGGCTGCGCCCGAGCCGCCAGACCCGCCCGTCCGCATGCCTTTGGACCGCCATCCAGCGGCCGCACAGGCTGGGATCGTCGCTGCGCGACGATCCCAGCCTGTGTGCGACCCGGCTCGGCGCTGGCCCCCAGCGGACAAGCGCCGACGCCGCGGAGACCCAGAGGTCCTCTGCAAGGTCTCGGGCAAGCTGTGGATGGGGCAGTTCCCGAGCTGCAGCGCTGCGCTGAGCCGCAGCGCGCTGTGAGTCGTGCCGCGCTCGCCCCTCGCCGCGGATCGACACCTTGAGTCGGCGCTGCAAAGTCTGCAGGCCCGGCGCTGGTGCTCGCGGGCCGGAGGGGCCCGCCAGGGCTTGGGCGGCGCCCTCGAGCTCGCTAGGCTTGCTCGCCGAAGTGTGTTGTCGGCCCGTCGGAGGGGACGGGGTGCCTAGCCCGCTCGAACGCCTCCGATAGGCAGCGACCCGCCCCGCAACCCCTTCCAAAGCCTGCGATCCAGCCTCTCCGAGGCAACGCGCGGTGAACGGCGTGACATCGAAACCCCATCGGGTCCTGATCGCGGGCGGCGGCTTCGGCGGCCTTTACGCCGCGCGTTCCCTGGCCAAGGCACCGGTCGAGGTCACCTTGATCGACCGGCAGAACTACCACCTGTTCCAGCCGCTGCTCTACCAGGTGGCGATCGGCGGTCTGGCGCCCGCGGACATCGCGGCCCCGCTGCGCTGGGTGCTGAGGCGGCAACCGAACGCGCGCGTGATCCTGGGGGAGATCGAAGGCGTCGACCTGGCCGGGCGCAGGCTGCAGGTCGAAGGCGCCTGGCACCCCTACGACACCCTGATCGTGGCCACGGGCGCCACCCACCACTACTTCGGCAACGACTCCTGGGGCGAGCACGCGCCCGGCCTCAAGACCCTGCGCGACGCCACCGAGATGCGCCGGCGCATCCTGACGGCCTTCGAACACGCCGAGCTGAGCCAGGATCCGGGCGAGCGTCAGCGGCTGCTGACCTTCACGATCGTGGGCGGAGGCCCGACCGGCGTGGAGCTGGCGGGCGCGGTCGCCGAGCTGGCCCGCGACACGCTGCGCCACGACTTCCGCGACATCGACACCAGCGAGACGCGGGTGCTGTTGGTCGAGGGTCAGCCGCGGCTGCTCTCGACCTTTCCCGAGAGCCTCTCCGCCCACGCGCTCGAGGCTCTGGAACAACTCGGCGTCGAGGTTTGGCTCGGCACCCAGGTGGTCGCCATGGAGGCGAACAGCGTCACGCTGCAGCGCGGCAGCGAGCGCACCACGATCCCCTGCGCCACCCACCTGTGGGCCGCCGGGGTGCGCGGCAGCGAGTTCGGCCGTCGGCTGGCAGAGTCGGCGGGAATCGCCACCGACCGGGCCGGTCGGCTGCCCGTGCTGGCCGACTTCAGCCTGCCGGGCCACCCGGAGGTGCGGG
>JBIKLM010000335.1:0-5066 GCA_044359835.1 Planctomycetota bacterium | reverse complement strand
CCGAATCCGTGCGCCCCGCGAAGCACAGCCGGGGCTCGCGCCGCTCGCCTACGACGGTCGGATCCTCGACGTTGGGAGCTCCCGCCCGACGCCAGTTCCCCTGGTCCCTGCCCGGCCCCAGCCCGTTATATTGAACGACGTCCGCATCGCTCTCTCGATCGGCATCCACCGCGCTTCCCTGTCCGATCTGCGCCGCCTCGATCCTGCCGAATTCGAGCAGCTGCACGGCGCCGCGGAGGAATTCCTGGCCAACGGCAACGTGGCAGAGCTGCGTGCCCTGCAGGCCGAGGCCGCCGAGTTCCAGGATCCCCTGCCCGGATTCAGCGTGCACCCCGACCACACCCAGGTGCGCGCCGCCCTGCGCGCCGCGGCCCTGCGCTTCAACGCCGGCCACCAGGGCGTGCGCTTCGGGCTCGAGATCGACATCGACGAGACCTTCGGGTTGGCCGCTACCGTGGCCGACGATCCGCGGCCCACCTGCATCCAGATCGTCTACATCAACGGCGTGCCCTACATCGAATACAACGACCGCCTGCAGACCTTCCAGGCCGGCGAGCCTGCCGTCGCCGAGTACCTGATCGGCGACGTGCTCGACGGGGTCTTCGGGCAGGCGCAGCTGGTCGGCAAGGGGCTGCGCGAGCACGAGCTCGATGTCCGCCTCGTGTTGACCTATCGCCACACGGGCCCCGCGGGCATCCCGGGGCCGATTTGATCCGACCGGGCCGTGTCGCGCACTGCAGCCGGCGCGGCCCGCCGCTCGATTCCGCCCCGCCTGCGAGCAGCGCGCTCATCCGCCCTGGGGGCGGCCATGCCCGCCCGCGCCGCCAGCGGCGCGCCGAGACGCAGCGCGGGGCGCGGATTCCTGCTCACAGGCCCCTGTGCAGTTGGCTGGCGACACGCGGCCGTGTGCGCGCGGCGCGTGCCCCTGCGCGGGCGCGGCTATGCCGGCCAGGTCGTGCCAGGCAGGTCATGCCAGGCAGGTCAGGTCGGCCAGGTCAGCTCGGCCGCTGCGCGAAGCGCTGGCGTGCGGCGCGGGCGCGCGCTTCGCCGCGCTCCGGATCCGCGTCCAGCACGGTCAGGTGGCCCATCTTGCGGCCCGGGCGGGCGCTGGCCTTGCCGTAGAGGTGCAGGTGCACGCCCGCATCCGCCAGGCAGCCGGCCATGTCGATGCCGGCGGGCTCCCACAGGTCGCCCAGCAAGTTGGCCATCACCGCGCTCTGGCGGGCCGCCGTGCTGCCGAGCGGCAGGTCGAGCACCGCGCGCAGGTGCTGCTCGAACTGGTCGGTTTCGGCGGCCTCCAGGGTGGCGTGGCCGGAGTTGTGGGGGCGCGGGGCCAGCTCGTTGACCAGCAGTTGGTCGCCGACCTGGAACAGCTCCGCACAGAGCAGCCCCACGGCGCCCAGGCTCTCGGCGATCGCCAGCCCGAGCTCCTGGGCTCGGCGCGTCAGGTCCGGCGGGATGCGCGCGGGGAAGTGGGTCAGGTCGAGGATGCCGCCCACGTGCCGGTTCTCCATGGGCGGATAGACCGCGCAGCGCCCGGAGGGTGTGCGCGCCACGATCACCGAGAGTTCGCGCTCGAAGGGCACCACCTGCTCCAGCACGGCGGCCGAGCAGCGCAGGCTCAGGAAGGCCGCTTCGGCCTGGTCCAACGCCGAGAGCCGCACCTGGCCCTTGCCGTCGTAGCCGAGCTCCGCGGTCTTGAGGATCGCCGCCGGGCCGAGGGCCTGCGCGGCCGCGCGCGCCTCGGCGGCGCTGCGCACCGGCCGGTAGGGCGCCACGGGGAAACCGGCTCCGGCCAGGAAGCCCTTCTCCTCGATGCGCTGGCGGCAGATGCCCAGCACGCGGTGGCTCGGCCGGACCGGGCGCAGGCGCTCGAGCTCGGCCAGGGTCGCGGCCGGCACGTTCTCGAACTCGAAGGTGATCAGCTCGCAGGGCGCGGCGAAATCCAAAGCGGCGCCGAGGTCGTCGAAGGGGGCGCGCACATGCCGATCGGCCACGGCCGCCGCGGGCGCCTTGGGATCCGGGTCGAAGATCGCCACGCCCAGGCCCAAGCGGCGCGCGGCCTGGGCCAGCATGCGGCCGAGCTGGCCGCCGCCCACGATGCCGATCGTGCGGTTGTGGCCCGTGCCCATGATCCGCTCAGCCGGCCGGCGGCGGGTCGAGCCGCGCTTCCAGGACCGCTTCGGTCTGCGCCCGGCGGAAGGCCAGCAGGCGCTCGCGCAGCGCCGGGTCCTGGAGCGCCAGGATGCTGGCCGCCAGCAGGGCCGCGTTCTTGGCCCCGGCCTCGCCGATCGCCAGGGTGCCGACCGGCACGCCGGCGGGCATCTGCACGATCGAGAGCAGCGAGTCCACGCCCGCCAGCATCTTCGAGCGCACCGGCACGCCCAACACCGGCAGGTGCGTCTTCGCGGCGCACATGCCCGGCAGGTGCGCCGCGCCCCCGGCGCCGGCGATGATCACTTCGAGACCCCGTCCGGCGGCTT
This sequence comes from Planctomycetota bacterium, assembly GCA_044359835.1. GTDB lineage: Bacteria > Planctomycetota > UBA1135 > UBA1135 > JBIKLM01. The sequence goes on along the minus strand of JBIKLM010000335.1, from coordinate 2,583 downwards.
CCTCCGCATAGCGGAAGAGCAGGTCCGGGGTCCTGTGGGCCGAGACCACCCGCGCTTCCGCCGGGATGCCCAGGGCGGCCAGCTGCTCGGCGGCGTGGCGCAGGGTCTCCCAGTCCGAGGTCGAGCCCATGATCACGCCGACCCGCGGTCGGGCCGGCACGGGGCTCTGGGGCGGGACCATGGGGCGAGTGTAGCCCCCGGGTTTCCGCGGAATCCACCGGCGGGCGGGGCGCTGCTCCGGAGCGGACGCCGCTGGGCAGGGCCGCCGCTGGGCAGGGGCGCCCGGCCGCGGCAGACTGGCGCCGTGCCCCCCATGAGCCCCCAGGCGCCCTCCCCGGCCAGCGCGCGGCTCGCCGCCCTGGCTCCCACCCTGCTGCTGACCTCCGGCCTGCCGGCCACCGGCAAGAGCTGGTTCGCGCGGCGCGCCGCCGACGGCCTGCGGGCGGACCTCTACCAGAGCGACGTGCTGCGCCGCGAGCTGTTCGGCAGCTCGGCCGAGAAGGAGCGCCGCGACCGCTACGACCAGGGGCGCTACGCCCCGGACGCCAAGCAGCGCATCTACGACGCGCTGCTCGGCCGGGCCGGGCAGTCCCTGGCCAGCGGCCGCAGCGCGGTGATCGACGGGAGCTTCGTGCAGCAGGCCTGGCGGCGCCCGTTCCGGGCCCTGGCCCAGGAGCGCGGCGCGCGTTTTTGTTGCGTGCGCTTGAGCGCCGACGAGGACCTGGTGCGGCGGCGTTTGGCGCGCCGCGCGCTCGATCCCGAGGAAGCTTCGGAGGCCAACTTCGAGGTCTATCTGCGGCTGCGCGACCAGCAGGAGTCCCTCGCGGACCTGCCGCCCGGCGAGCGCTTGGAGCTCGATTCGGCCGCCTTCGATTCGGAGCTCGGCCACGCCGCGGCCGCCCGCGGCTTGGAGCAGTCTCTGCAGCGCCTGGCCGACCTGCTCGAAGCCCAGGCTCCCGAGCGCCGCTGAAAACCGCCCCGCGCCCGGGCGAAAGCGCCCTGCCCGCGGCTGCGCCCGGGGTCCGCTTCAGCCCAAGCCGCCGCGTCGCTCGAAGGCTTCCAGGCTGTCGCAGCCGCCCAGCAGCTGGCCGTCGATGACCACGATCGGCACCGTCGGGTGGCCGTAGCGGCGCTTGGCCTCGGCCAGCTCCGCCTCGCGGCCGTCCATGCGGTGCTCCACGTAGGTCAAGCCGCGGCGTTCGAGCAGCGCCTTGGCGCGCTGGCAGAAGGGGCACCAGGCGGTGGTGTAGAGCTCGATCTGCATGGGGCGGAGTTGGCCAGCTGGCCGGGGCTGCGCCGGCGTTCGGGGCCGGGCGCGGACGGGAGCGAGAGGGCGGCGCGCGGGGCAGCGCCGGTCGGGGCGGCGCCGAGGTCCCGCGGCGGGGCCGGGGGCCGACGGGCGATCGCCGATGGGCAGCGGCGCCGCCCTCGGGCCCTTCGGCGGCACCGGCTTCGGCCCGTGCCGCGCCAGGTCGGCGCAGGCCGGTCGCCCGGCTGGCGCGCCGCGGCCCGCGCAGCCGAAGAACGTAGGCTCTGCAACGGCGGCGCGCGAGCGCGGCGCCGCTCCGGCCATGAGCGAGTCCTCCACCGACCCCAGCGCCGCCCGCCGCGTGGTGCGCAGCGCCTGCCCCCTCGATTGCCCCGACGCCTGCGAGCTCGCCGTGACCACCGCGGGCGGTCGCCTGGTCGAGGTCGACGCCTGGCCCGGGGCCCACAACGGCCTGACCCAGGGCTTCATCTGCGGCAAGGTGCGCAAGATCGGCCGGCACCTCGAAAGCCCCGAGCGCCTGACCCGCGCGCTGTTGCGCCGCGGGCCCAAGGGCAGCGGCGAGTTCGAGGCCGTGCCCCTGGCGACGGCCCTCGACGCCGTCGAGCAGGGCCTGCGGCGGGCGATCGAGCGCGGAGGGCCCGAGGCCCTGCTGCCGATCTGCTATGGCGGCTCGAACGGGATCCTGACCCAGGACGGGGCCGATGCGTTGTTCTTCCGCCGTCTGGGGGCCGCGCGCCTGTTGCGCACCCTGTGCGCCGCGCCGACCGGCCGCGCGCTGGAGGCCTTCTCCGGGCGCATGCCGGGCGTCGCCTATCCGGACTATCCGGAGGCCCGCCTGATCGTGCTGTGGGGCGCCAACCCCTCGGCCTCGAGCATCCACCTGGTGCCCTTCATCCAGGCCGCCCGCGAGCGCGGCGCGCGCCTCGTGGTGGTCGACCCCCGGCGCACTCCGCTGGCCAAGCAGGCCGACCTGCACCTGGCCCTGCGCCCGGGCACGGACCTGCCCCTGGCCCTCGCGATCGCCGGCTGGCTGTTCCAGGCGGGCCGTGCGGACCGGGACTTCCTGGCCGCCCACACCCGCGGCGCGGATTCCTTCGAACGCCTGGCGCGCTCCTGGAGCCCGGCGCGGGCCGCGGCCGAGTGCGGCCTCGAAGCGGCTGAGATCGAGGCCTTCGCGCGGCTCTACGCCGACAGCCGCCCGGCGGTGCTGCGGGTCGGCTGGGGCCAGGAGCGCAGCCGCTCCGGAGGTTACGCGACCCTGGCCATGCTGGCCCTGCCGGCGGTGGCCGGTCACTTCGGCCTGCGCGGCGGCG
>JBIKLM010000334.1:0-5082 GCA_044359835.1 Planctomycetota bacterium | reverse complement strand
GAGGGCCGTGAAGGGCGCAGCAGCGCGCTCGAAGTAGGTCAACCCGAGTCCCGGGCCGAGTTCCAGCGCCTGCCCATCCAGGGCCAGGCGCCCCGACGCCAGGGGCGCGGGGCGGGTGTCGCGCGGATTGACCTCGGGCTCGGCCAGCTGGGGCACCACGTGCAGGATCGCCCGGCCGTTCTGAGAGAAGACCCCGCTGGCCAGGGAGCGCAAGCCGTTGGCGTCGATGCGGCGATAGCGCTCGAGGTCGCGCTCGAGGCTGTCCGGCTCGCCGAAGTGGAAGGCGTAGTGGTTCAAGAGATCGGCGCGCGCGCGCAGGCTGTCGACGGGCCGCAGGAGGCGCAGCTCGTAGGCGGCCTTGAAGGGCGCCATCTCGGCCTCGCCGATCGCGCCGCCGGCCACGTCGCGCAGGACCTGCTCGATGGCCCGTTCGACCTGCGCCAGGTCCACGTCCGGCAAGGCGTAGGCCTGGATATGGAAGCTGGAGCCCAGAGAACCCGGGTATTGGAAGGCGGCCACGTCCGAGCACAGGGCCTCGTCGACCACCAGGCGGCGATAGAGCCGGCCCGCGGGCGCTTCGGCCAACAGCCCGGCCAGCAGGTCCAGCTCGGCGTCGCCGCGCTCATAGGCCTTGGGGGAATGCCAGGCCATGTGCACCAGCGGCAGGCGCACGTCGTCGACCAGGATGCGGCGCACGGTCTGGTCCAGGGTGATCGGCGGGACCTCCTGGCGCGGCGGATCGTCGCCCCGCGGCAGGGTCCCGAACAGATCCGCGATCAGCGGCTTGATCGCGGCCGGGTCGAAGTCCCCGGCCACCACCAGAGAGGCGTTGCAGGGCACGTAAAAGGTCTGGAAGAACCCGATCACGTCCTCGAGGGTGGCCGCCTCGATGTGCTCCGGACGTCCGATGGTGCTGATGTGGTAGGGATGGTCCGGGGGATAGAGCAGCTGCGAGATCGCCAGCTGGCCCATGCCATAGGGCTGGTTCTCGTAGTTCTGGCGGTATTCGTTCAGCACCACCCCGCGCTGGATCTCCAGCTTGTCCTGGGTCATGACCTGGTCCAGGCGCTCGAGGCGGTCGGCTTCGAGCCACAGCAGCGTGGGCAGCTCCGAGCTCGGTCCCCAGTCGTAGTAGTTGGTCCGATCGATCGAGGTGCTGGCGTTGTTGGCCGCGCCGCCGGCCTCCATGATCACGTCGAAGTTGGGCGCGCGCTCGGTGCCCATGAACATCAGGTGCTCGAACAGGTGCGCGAAGCCGGTGCGATCCTTGGGCTCGTCCTTGCTGCCCACGCGATACCACAGGTTGACCACGGCCTGGGGCGCGGATCGATCGGGCGCCAGGATCACCTGCATGCCGTTCTCGAGTTGATACCGCTCGTGGGCCAGCGGGGAGGCGCCCTGCGCAGGCAGCGCCGCGCTGGCGGGGGTCGAGGGGGCCAGGGCCAGCAGGACGGCCCAGGGGGCCGTTTTCGAGGGAGCGATCATCGGCGGTCGGTACGGGAGCGGGTCGAGCGGCCCGGCGAGCCCCGCAGAGGCGCTCGCCGGGCCGCAGCATAGCGGGGCCGAAGGCACGCCGTCCGACGCCCGGCGGGGCCTCGGTCCCGGCGCCCGAGCTCCCGATCCGCGCCGCCGCGCGGCGGGCCGCTGGGCCGAGATTGAGACGCCTGACGCCCCTCGCTACCTTTGTCGCCCCGCTCGGCGCCGCGACCCTCGGAGTCCAGGCCTCCCGCCGACCGACCCGCCCCATGTCCGACAAGATCATCTACCAGCTCCAGGACCTGCGCAAGTTCTACGGCCAGCGCGAGGTCCTCAAGGGCATCACGCTCTCGTTCCTGGAGGGCGCCAAGATCGGGGTGATCGGCCCCAACGGCTCGGGCAAGTCCAGCCTGCTCAGGATCATCTCGGGCGAGGACAAGCAGTTCGAGGGCACCGCGCGGCCGATCGCCGGGCTGTCGATCGGTTACCTCTCCCAGGAGCCGCCCCTGGACGAAAAGCTCGACGTGGGCGGCAACCTGGACCAGGCCGTGGCGCCCCTGCGCGCCATCGAAGCGCGCTACAACGAGGTGCTCGGGCTGCTCGGCAGCGTCAGCGGGGCCGAAGAGGAGAAGCTCAACCGCGAATACGAGCGGCTGCAGAACGAGATGGACACCAAGGGCATCTGGGACCTCGACAGCCGCCTCGAGCAGGCCGCCGGGGCCCTGGTGCTGCCGCCCTTCGAGGCCGACGTGACCAAACTCTCCGGTGGCGAACGCCGGCGCGTGGCGCTGGCCAAGCTGCTCTTGTCGCACCCCGACATGCTGCTGCTGGACGAGCCCACCAACCACCTGGATGCGGAAACTGTCGAGTGGCTGGAGCAGTACCTCAAGGAATACACCGGCACGGTGATCCTGATCACTCACGACCGCTATTTCCTCGACAATGTGGTCGGCTGGATGCTCGAAATCGAGCGCGGCAAGGGCGTGCCTTACCAGGGCAACTATTCGGACTATTTGGCCCAAAAACAGCGCGAATTGAGCCAAAAGCGCTCTTCCGATGCGCGCCTGCTGAAGTCCCTGGAACGGGAGCAAGAGTGGATCAGACAAACGCCGAAGGCGCGCACCACCAAGAGCAAATCGCGCCTGAAGCGCTACGAGGAGATGATCAGCCAAAAACCCGATGAGCTGATCCAATCCATCGACCTGCGCCTGCCGCCGGGCCCGCGCTTGGGGGACAAGGTGCTGGTGGCCAAGGGGGTCACCAAGGGCTTTGGCGAGCGCGTGCTGTTCAAGGACCTGTCGTTTGAACTGCCCCCCGGTTCGATTCTGGGCATCATCGGCGCCAACGGCATGGGCAAAACCACCCTGCTGCGGATTCTGCTGGGCAAGGAGCCGGCCGACAAGGGCAGCGTGGAAATGGGCGCCACGGTGGCCTTGACCTATTTGGATCAATCGCGTTTGGTTCTCGACGACCAAAAGACCGTCTACCAGAACATCACCGAGGGCAACGACCTGATCGCCTTCGGAGACAAGACCCTGGACGGCCGGGCCTATGTGGCGCGCTTCAACTTCAAGGGCGAGGACCAGCAAAAGCTGTTGGGCGAGTGCTCGGGTGGGATGCGCAACCGCGTGCTCTTGGCGCGCATGCTGAAGACCGGGGCCAACGTGCTGCTCCTGGACGAGCCCACCAATGACCTGGATTTGGACACCCTGCGCGTCCTCGAGGACGCCATCGAGAACTTCGCCGGTTCGGCCATCGTGGTCAGCCACGATCGCTACTTCCTGAACCGCATCGTGACCCACATCCTGGCCTTCGAGGGCGACGGTTACGTCAATTTCCACTACGGCACCTACGAGGACTATGCCGAATGGCGCAAGGGTTGGCGCGAGCGCATGGGCCTGGGCCCCGAGTCGCGGGCGGGCCGCTACCGCCGTTTCCGCCGGGCCTGATGGAGCCGACAGGCGATCCCGCGCGGCAGCGCCATGCCCAGGCGCGGGCGGAACTCGCCGCCTATCGGCCCCTGGACGCGCTGCAGGCGCAGTTCCAAGCCGAGATGCTGGCCTTCCTGGAGGCGCACGGGCAGGCCCTCTCGCGGCACAACCCCGCGGGGCACCTGACCGCCTCGGCCCTGGTCCTCGATGCGGGCCGCCGGAGGTTCCTGCTGCTCCACCATCGCAAGCTCGGCCGCTGGCTGCAGCCCGGCGGGCACCTGGACCAGGACCCGGACCTGCTCAGCGCGGCCCGCCGCGAGGTGCGCGAGGAGACCGGCCTCCACGGGCTGCTGGGCGGCCCCGAGATCTTCGACCTCGACATCCATTGGATCCCGGAACGGCGTCGGGCGGACGGCCTCGTCGAGCCGCGCCACCGGCACTTCGACGTGCGCTTCCTGTTGGTCTGCCCGCGCGAGATGCCGCTCGTCGGCAGCGACGAATCCCGGGATCTGCGCTGGTTCAGCGCCGCCGAGCTGGCCGGCCTGGACAGCGACGATTCCGTGCAGCGCCTGGTGCACAAGGCCGGGCTGTCGCCCGGCGCGGAGGCCCAGAGCGCGGATCCCGCCGGCCCGGCGCAGCGGCCCCTGCGCCAGCCGGGCGACGGTCCTTCGCCCTCCCTTCGCCCATGAGCCACAGCGAGCCCCCGAGCGCCGGAAGCCCCGCCGACGCGCTCCCTCCGATCCCGCCCTCGCCGGTCAACCAGAAGTTCGGCATCCGCAGCGAAGACCTGCCCGATGGCTCGGTGCGCCTCTCGCTCACCACCGACGCCAGCCACCACAACGAACTCGGCTTCGTGCACGGCGGCATCGCCGCGTTCTTGCTCGACGGCTGCATGGGTCGGGCGATCGGACGATGCCTGGCCCCCGGGGAAGCCTGCGCGACCGTGGAGCTCTCGGTCCAGTTCCTGGCGCCCGCTCACGGCCGCCTGAGCGCCCACGGCCGGGTCGACAAGTCCGGACGCACGATCGCCTTCGCCAGCGCCCTCTGCACCCGCGAAGACGGGACCGTGGTCGCCCGGGCCCACGGCACCTGGACCTTGCGGCGCCGCGGCTGAGCCCTGTTGCGTCGTCGGGCCCGCGCGCTGGCGATCCGGCGCTTCCCGGGACCTGCGCCGCTCCAAGGACCCTGTCGGCCAGCGGCCGCCGAGGCTGCGGAGCTTGGGCGGCGCCCGGGTCGCTCCGCGGCCGATCGCTGCGCGGTCAGGACAACCAGGCGTCGACCCAGCGCGGCACGACCTCGGCGGCGCGGCCGGGCAGGAAGCGGTCGCGGGGATCGAGGTTGGCGGGCTCGTCCAGGGAATTGACCCAGGTCTCGGCGCCGTGCGCGCGGGCCTCGGCCAGGAAGCCGGCGGCCGGATACACGAGGCCCGAGGTGCCGATCGAAAGGAACAGGTCGCAGCGCTCGAGGGCCGTGCGGATCTCGGCCAGATGCAAGGGCTGTTCCCCGAACCAGACCACGTTGGGCCGCAGACGCGGATGGCCGCAGCGCACGCAGGGCACGAAGCGCTCGGGGTCCAGGGAATGGCGGTCGAGCTCGATCGCTTCGCAGGCTTCACAGCGCAGCTCGAGCAACTGGCCGTGCATCGAGAGCGGCCGGCTGCCCGCCCGCTCATGGA
>JBIKLM010000333.1:0-5097 GCA_044359835.1 Planctomycetota bacterium | reverse complement strand
GAGCCGCGCCAAGGCCAGGGCCGCGCCGGCGTCCTGCGGAGCTGCCAGGTAGCGCTCGCGCGTGCGGCGCTCGATCACCCCGGGGTCCAGGAAACCCGCCAGATGGCTGCCCGAAGCGCTGATCAAGAGCCCGTCGCCGAGCGCCAGGTTGCCCACGTCGGAGAGGGCCATGGGCAGGCCCTCGGCGCTGCGCAGCTGGCCATCGAAGGGATCGAAGACGTCGACCCCATCGAGGCTCGGCACCAGCAGGCGCTCCCCGTTGAACAGCATGCGCGGGCCTTCGGAGCTGGCGGGGCCCGGCAGCAGTTCCTCCGGCTCGAAGCGCTGCAAGGGCTGCCCCGGGACCAGGCGCGTGTCGCTGGCCAGGCCGCCCGGCCGACGCCAGCCGACCAGCCAGTTGCCGCCCAGCCAAAGGCGCTCGGCATCCGCTCCGAGCAGCAGATCCACGGCGCGGCCCCCGGAGTTGCGCGGGCGCAGCAGCTCGTTGCTGACCGACAGGCGCGTGCGCCCGCTGTCGAGTTCGACCCCGATCAGGTCCTCGCTGTCGATGGGCGTGCACAGCACCAGTCCGTCGGCGACGATCGGGGGCGCGTTGCGCCAGACCCGCCGGCGCTCGACCGTCAAATACCCGTGGGTGCCCGGCAGCGGGATCTGGTCGTAGAGCGCCTGCCAAAGGATCCGCCCGCTGAACAGGTCCAGGGCCGCCAGGGTGCCGAGCTGGGTGGCCACCAGCACGCGCTCGCCTTCGATGCGCACCGGGGGAGCGCTGTATTCGCGCTCGTGCCGGTTGAACATGTTGAGCTCGCGCTGGCCCGTGACCACCTGGGTCTGCCAGACCAGCTGCCCGCTCCACAGGTCGTAGGCGGCGACGTGCAGCTTGACGCGGCCTTCCATGCGCACGCAGGGCACCAGCACCAGGCCCTCGCGGATCGCCGGCGGGCCTGCGACCGCCATCTCCTGCTCGAAATCCGGCAGCGGGCCGCCGTCCCAATCGGGCGGGCACTCGTGGCTCCACAGCCGTCGCCCGCTGCGGGCGTCGAAGGCGAACAGGCGTCGCTGGGGCAGGCGCCGCATGATCGTCAGGCCTTCGATGTCCTCGTTGTCGTGGATCGAGAAGGGGATCTGCAGGGCGGCCACGACCACGCCTTGGGCGGCCGCCGGCGCCGCCAGCAGCCCCTCGTAATCGAGGCCGCGGAAGAAATCGCTGCGCGCGGCGCGGCCCAGGCGTTCCCAGCCCGCGGGCTCGCCGGAGCTCCACAGCTCCTGGCCCGAATAGGCGTCGCAGCAGATCAGCTCGAGCGTGGTGCTGACGTAGACCCGCTCCCCGTCGATCACCGGGATCACATTGAAGAAGTCCGTGCGCGCCCCGAGGCCGTTGAACGGTCCCGGCGGCAATTCGATGCGCCAGCGCTCCAGCGTGCCGCTGGGCAGTTCACCGAAGCTCTCGTCCTCGCCGGGCAGGCGCAGTTCGGCCGAGCGGCGCGCGCCGCCGGGCAGCGTCCCCAGGGAGAACAGGCGCCGGGCCAGAGCGGGCGCCTGATCTTCGAGCCCGAGGCGCAGGGCCAGGCGTTTGGCTTGCTGCCACCAGTGGGCGGCCGTAGCGCGGTGGCCGCGGGACAGCTCCAGGTCGCCCAGCGCCAGGGCTGCGCGCTGGCTGGCCCGCGCCACCGGCCAGCGGGCCACCAGGGCCGCCAGGGCGGCCCCGTCGCCGGCGCTGAGGGCCGATTCGAGGGCCAGGTCGGCGGCCGCCCCGAAGCGTTGCTCGTACTCGGCCAGGCCCTCGGCGGACAGGCGCTCGAGCTGCGCGGCGGCCCAGGCGGCGGCGCCCAGATGGCGCGGCTGGAGCGAGGGTCGCTGACCTGCCGGGTCGGCCGAGAAGGACAGCGGCAGGACATCGCCGCCATGGTCCGCCAGCAGGCGCTCGAGCTCGTCGAAGGCGCGCTCGAAACGGCCCGCGGTCAGGTGGCCGTCGAGGCGCTGGGCGCGCTGGGCCGCCTCGCGGTCCTGGTTCAGCGTGAAGATGCGCGGCTCGCCCTGCGGATCGACCCGCGAACGCTGCTCGCCCTCCTGGGACCACAGCAGGGGCGTGGCCCACAGCAGGGCCAGCCCGGCGGCCGCCCAGCGATGGAAGGGCACCGCGGCCGCTTTGGATCGGGCGGAGGCCATGGCACTCATGCTAGTCGTGGCGCGGTCGGCGGGCACCCGGAGGGGCGGGCGGACGGGGACCCGCGGAGCCCATCGGAAGTCGGGCGGGCGCCTCGGGAGCCCCGCGGCGAGCCGGGATCCCGGCCGGGACGAAGCTTCCATACGCCTTCCGGAGCCGGAGCGGCAGGGCTGGTCGCAAAGTTCCGTTCGGCGGCCCGGGCGCGGGCCGTCGGGCCGCGGCGCGCGGGTGCTGCCAGGCGGGCGTTCAAACCAGGTCGAGGCGTTTGCGCCCGATCCACTCGGCCGCCAGGAGCACGAGCACCGCCAGCAGGGTCGGCCAGACGTCCCACAGATCGTCCAGGTTCGAAGACACCGGCTCGCGGCGCTCCTCGCCGCCGGGGAACTCGGCGTAGAGCTGGCTCAGGTCCCCGAGGGTCACCAGGCGGCCGCGGGTCGCGCGGGCCAGGGTCTGCAGGGCCGCCGGGTCCGGGGCCGGATCCTGGTTCTCGCGGCTCGGCAGAGCGATCTCGAAGTCCACGCTGGCCACGCGCTGGCCCTCGCTCTCGATGAAGGCTCCGTGGGGACCGGGAGACTGGGCCAGGAACGTGCCGCGGAACAGCCCGGGACGGTCCTCGAAGCGCTCGAGCTCGATCCGCGCCTGGGAGCCGTCCGGGGCCGAGACCAGGATCGGCTGGCTGGCGGCCGGCGAGGGTTGGAAGTCGGCGTCGAGGATCCGCGCTTCGAACACGACCCGTTCGGCCAGGTCGTAGCTCGAGCGCGTGGTTTCGAGCCGGAAGCGGCGATCGCCGCCGCGCAGGCGTCCCAGGGCCAGCCAGCGCACCGCGCCTTTCCAGAAGCGCGCGAAGTAGGTCGGCCCGAAGGCCTTCTGCCAACGCCAGCTGGAGTCGAAGGCCAGGAACAGGGTCCGGCCCGAGGGGTAGTAGCCGGCCACGGCCAGGGGACGGTAGCCGTAGGCATTTTGGTCCTTGGGGTGGCGCAGCAGCACCTCGGTCGAGGGCTTGGCGCGCGTCACGGGCAGGTACCAATAGAAACCCGGCAGGCCGTTCTCGCTCTCCCACAGGCGCTGATTGGCCTGCGGATCTTTTTCGAGCCGCACCAGCTCGTGGGGCTGGGCGGGGCTCTCGAGGCGCGGGCGGAAAGCCACGGTGCGGTCGCCGTCGAAGCCGAACTCGGCGCTCGGGTCGAGCTGGATCGGCAGCACGTCCTCGAGCGGCGTGCGCAGGAAGGCACGCGGGTTGTCGCTCTCGCCGGCCTGGAACAGGATCCCGCCGCCGGCCTCCACGAAACCGCGCAGGGCGGCCAGGAAGGCCTCGCCGTCGGCGGGGTCGTCGAACAGGCGATAGGGGTTGACGTCCCCGAGCAGCACCACGTCGTAGTTCTCGAGCAGCTCCTCGCGGGTGGTCGGCAGGCGCTTCAAGGAGGGCAGCCCGAAGCTCTTCTCCTGAGGGAAATCCGGCGAAGCGGAGGCCAGCCAGGCTTGGAAGTCGAATTCCTTGTCGGCGCGCTTGAACAGGTCCAGGGCCAGGCGCCGGTACTCCCAGCGCGGATACCCCTCGACGTACAGGAGGCGCACCTTCTCGGGCGAGACGCGCACCACCAGCTCGAGCTGGTTGTCGTCCAGCAGGGTTTCGCCGGGCAGCGCCGGCAGGGTCAGGCGGAAGCGCCGTTCGCCGTTCTGGGGGTCGGCCGGCCCGGGCGGCGCCAGCAGCACCAAGCGTTCGCCGGAGAGCGACAGGCTGCGGCCCTCGACCGCGTCCACCAGGGAGCCCGCGCTGTTCTGGGTCAGCTCTTCGAGCAGCAATTCGTAGGTCTCGTCCACCGCGTCGCCGCGCCCGAAGACGCGCACGGTGAAGGCCAGCTCGTCGCCCTCGAGGGCCGTCTGCGGCGCCTCGACCAGCTCGACCAGGGCGTTGCGCTCGGGCCGGGTGTCGCCCAGCACCAGGCTGTGCACCGGCACCCCGGCGGCGCTGGCCTCGCGGGCCGCGTCGCTGAGGGACAGCCCGCCGTTCTGGCGCCCGTCGGACAGCACCAGGATGTCGGTCACGTGCCGGCCGAGGTTTTGGGCCAGGACGCGGGTCAGGGCCTCGCCGATGTGGGTGCCGGCGCCGCGCCCCGAGAGCGAACCGGGCTCGGGCAGCGCTTCGATGCCCTCGGAGAAGGCGTACAGCCGCGCCTCGTAGCCGGCGCTGGCCAGGCCCTGGAGCACGTCGTTGCTCAGGGCCGCGCGGGCGATGTCGAGGCGCGTGGCGCTGCTCGGATCGAGGCCCAGGGCCGCGATCTGGCGCGCTTCCGGCCCGCCGGGGGCGTAGGCGTCCTGGCGCCGCATGGAGGCCGAGTCGTCCGCCAGCACCAGCACGCGCGGCGGGAAGACCTGTTCGCGGCTCTCGACCCACACGGGCCGCAAGAGCACCAGGATCAGCAGCCAGATGGCTCCGAGGCGCAGGCCGCCGAGCCACAGCTTGGCGCGCCGCGAGATCGGCTGGCGCCAATAGGCCAGGCCCACGGCCAGCAGCGACAGCGGGGCGATCACCAGCACCAAGATCCAGGGCGCGGGCAGGTCTAGGAAACGCAGCGATTCGCGCAGCCCGGCCTGGCCCAGGCCCTCGGCCGCGGGCTCGGGCGCCGCGGCGTCAGCGGAGACGCTGACCTGGGCCAGGAGGACCGCGGCGAAGAGCGACTGGCCGAGGAGGGCCAAGGCTGCCTGGAGGGCCGCTCGGCGGAAGGGACTCATCGGTTGCTCCTCGGGATCGGGCCGCCGCGGCGGAAGCTGAGCCAGCCGCTCAGCAGGGCATCGGCCAACAGCGCCAGCAGGCACAGGGCCGCCAGGGCGCGCCACCACTCGCTCTGGCCGGCCGCGCTGCTGGCGGCGCGGCTCGCCTCGCCGGGCGCGTAGGGCGCGAGGGCCGGGTGCAGGCTGGAGAGTTCGGCGGG
>JBIKLM010000332.1:0-5098 GCA_044359835.1 Planctomycetota bacterium | reverse complement strand
GACCGCTCCCCGACTGGAAACGGTAGGCCCCATAGCCGACCGCCGCCGCGAACAGGAGCCCCAGGGGCAGCCAAAGGAAGGAGGGCCGGAGTTCGCTCATCGCAGAGGGTGTGGATCTGTCCCGAGTTGTAGTGCAACGGGGGGGCCGGCGCCAACCCGCGGCCTGGCCCTCGGTCCCCCGCTGGCGGGACGCCCCCGCGGTCGGCTGCGCGGCGGCTGCCTGGCTGGGCCTGCGGGCGCCCGTTGCGCCGGGCCAGCCCCTGGCCCGGGGATCCGCGTCGGCGCGGCGCGCGCGCGCGCTGCCCATGCTTCCCTATCGGCCGGACAGGGCCACGGGCGCTGGCGCTCCAAGGTCGAGGCGGGCCTGACCCGACCGGCCCCGGATTTCGTTGGCGGGGATGGTCGACCCTCGCGCCCTCACAGCTCCACGCATAGACCGTCGTAGGCCGCGGCGACCCCGGCGCCGGCCAGGCGCGCTGCGCTGTCCGCGGCCAGGTCGGGATCGAGGCCCGGATAAAAGTGCGTCAACAGCAGCCGGCTGGCGCCGGCGGCGCGGAACAGGCGCGCCGCGCCGCTGGGGGTCAGATGGTGCTCGCTCTCCTGGCCGTCCGGGAACGAGCATTCGCACAGGAACAGGCCGGCCCCGCGGGCCAGCTCGGCCAGCTCGGGCCGCTCGCCGCTGTCGCCGCTGTAGACCAGGGCCCCCGCGTGTGCGGGCGATTCGAGGCGCCAGGCCAGGGCGTTCGGGGTGTGCCCGGTGGGGCGGGCGAAGAGCCGGAACCCGCCCTGTTCGCGCCCGGCGGCCCAGGCTTCGGGACCCTGCTCGACCAGCGCCAGGCGCCGCTCGCGCACCCACTCGCCCAGGCTGGCCACCCCGGCTTCGTACCAGGCGGACAGCCCCCGCGGCCCGAGCAGCTCGAGGGGCGCCTGACCAACGAAGGCCGGGTTGCGGCGGGCGAAGGTCAGGGCGAACAGATCCAGGCAATGGTCCGGATGGAAATGGCTCAGCACCACGCGCTCCACGCGCTCGAGCCCCAAACCCAGGTTGCCGAGCTGGCGCACGCTGCCCGGCCCGATGTCGAAGAGGGTCAGGGGCCCTCCCGGAACCGGCTCGTAGGCGTAACCCGCCGGGCCGTAGCAGCGTCCCCCGCGGCTCGGACGGGGCAGGGCCGTGCCCGCACCCAGCACGTGGAGGCGCGCCGCCATGGGGCCGCTCAGGCCGGATAGCCGTTCGGATAGGCCTGATGGAAGCGCCAGGCATCGCGCAGGATCGACTCCAGCGCGGAATGCTGCGGGACCCATCCGAGCAAGTCCCGCGCCCGGGTGCCGCCCGAGACGAGCTGGGCCGGGTCCCCGGCGCGGCGCGCCGTGACCGTGGCCTGGATCGGCCGTCCCGTGACCTGGCGGGCCAGATCGATCAGCTCGCGCACGGTGTAGCCCTCGCCGGTGCCCAGGTTGGCGACCACGCGGTGCGCGTCCATCTGCAGGCGGCTGAGGGCCCGCAGGTGGGCGTCGGCCAGGTCCAGCACGTGGATGTAGTCGCGGATGCAGGTGCCGTCGCGGGTCGGGTAGTCGTCGCCGAAGATCTTGATCTCCGCGCGCTTGCCGAGCGCCACGTCGAGGACCAGCGGGATCAGGTGCGTCTCCGGCCGATGGTCCTCGCCCAGGTCGCCCTCGGGGCTGGCGCCGGCGGCGTTGAAATAGCGCAGCGCGGCGTAGCGCAGGCCGTAGGCCTTGGCGAAGTCCTCGATCATGTGCTCCATGTGGAGCTTGGTGCGGCCGTAGGGATTGATCGGATCCTGCGGGTGGCTCTCGTCGATCGGCACCTGGCGCGGTTCGCCGTAGGTCGCGCAGGTGCTGCTGAACACGATCGAGCGGCAATGGTGCGCGCGCATCGCCTCGAGCAGGTTCCAGGTGTAGGCCACGTTCTCGCGGTAGTACTTGGCCGGTTCGGTGACCGATTCGCCCACGTAGCACTTGGCGGCGAAGTGGATCACGGATTGGGGCCGATGGGCCCCGAAGACCCGCTGCAGGAAGGCCGCATCGCCGAGGTCGCCGAACTCGAGCTGGGCACGCCCGCGCCCGGCGCGCTGGGCGGCGATCTTGTGGCCGGTCGAGAAGTTGTCGAGGACCACCACGGGAACGCCCCGATCCACCAGGGCGCGCACGCAGTGGCTGCCGATGTAGCCCGCTCCCCCCGCGACGAGGACGGGGCCGGCGGGGGCCGGCAGGATCGCGCCGGGGGACAGGTGGGAAAGCTGCTCGGTCATGGGCCCGGGATCCTAACCGCGCCTCTCGGCGGGGCAGCGGCCTCAACGGTCCGCAGGGCTCCGCGCGGGAGCCGCTCCGGTCCGAGGCCCGAAGCGCCCCCGCCGGCGGGCGGGTCCGCCGGGCTTTGGCGCGCTCCCGGACGGCGCGGATCGACGTTGCAGGGCCCGCCCGGCTGCGCGGCTTGCGCCCCCGTTGGCGACCGGATCCGCGGCCTTCAGGCGGCCGGATTCAGCAGGAAGCCGAGGTTGTTGCTCGAAAATCGCGCGAGGTTCGGAAACAGCCCGCCGAGCTCGGCTTCCGGCAGACCGAACCAGCGCGCCAGGGTGGCCGCGTACTGGTCGACCGAAGTGCTCGGGATCAGCCGGCCGCCGCCGGCGTCGTCGGGGCCGCCGAGGGCCAGGTCCGGCAGGCTGCCGTAGATCTCGCGCCCCAGCACCGAAGAGCCCAGGATCAGCTGATGGCCGCCCCAGCCGTGGTCGCTGCCCTTGCCGTTGCTGGACAGGGTGCGGCCGAAGTCCGAGGCCGTGAAAGTCGTCACCCGGCCGGCCAGGCCCAGCTCCTCGAGCGCCTCCTGGAAGGCGAACAGGGCCGTCGACAGCCGCGCGAAGAGCTGCGGTTGGGCCGTGGTCTGGTCGGCGTGGGTATCGAAGCCGTCCATTTCGCAATAAAACACCTGCCGCGGCTGGCCCAGCTGGCCGCCGGCCGCGATCAAGCGCGCCACCTGGGCGAGTTGCAGGGCCAGCGGGTTGTCGGCGGGGAAGGGCGTGCTGAACTCCGGCACCGCCGCGAGGGCGGCCTCCAGCAGGGCGCCCTGCTCGATCGCCTGCCGCTGCTGGTCGCCGTAGGCCCGCGGCAGAGGCCGCGGGGTCGGCAGGGCCGCGATCGATTCGAGCGCCGCCCGGCGGCTTTGACCGAGGCTGCCGTAGAAGCCGCTCAGGGTCACCGCGCCCTCGGGCGACACGGCGTAGGGCGCCACCCAGGTGCCGCGCTGCCACAGGTTCGGCCCGGCCAGGCTCAAGCAGGCCGAGAGCTGGCCGGCGGAGGGCCCGCCGAGCAGCCCTTCGGTCAGCAGCCCGCCCCAGCCGCTGGGAGCGCTCCACTCCGCGCTGGGCTGCTGCCATTGGCGCTGTTGGTCCGAATGGCTGAACAGCTGCGCCGGCAGCTGGGCGCTGCCCGCCAGGAAGGCCGATTTTTCGACCGGCTCGCGGAGGCAGCCCACGTTGGACAGCAGCGCCAAACGGCCGCTCTCGAACAGCTGGGCCAGCTCGGGGCAGCTCGGATGGAAGGCCAGGTCGTAGGCGTGGGAGCTGAGCGGCTCGATCGGCAGCAGGCCCTCCTGGGGCAGGGCCAGGTTCTTGCGGCTTTGGGCGTAGGTGGCGTAGGCGCTGCCGAGGTAGGGCACGGCCAGGTTCAGGGAGTCGTTGCCGCCCTTCAAGAACACGCACACCAGGGCCCGGCTTTGATCGAGCGGAGCGGGGGCTGGCCAAGCGCTGCGAGCGGCGCGGGCCAGGCGCGAAAGGCCGCTCTGGCGCCACAGGCCGAAGCCGGTCAGCAGGGCTGCGGCGCCGAGCAGGGCGCGGCGATCGAAGGCGGGAGTTTGCATGGGCGAGCGGACGCGGAGGTGTGCTGCGGTGCGTTGGGCCGCGCCGAGCGCGGGCGAAGAGTCCCGGGGAGCCGGCCTAGCGCTCCCCGAGCGAGGTCAAAGCTGCACGGCCGCTTCGGGCGATGTGGCGATCAGGTACAGCGCTTCGAGCACGCGCTGGGTGCCGGGGGGCAGGCCGCCGTATTCGAGCGGCACGCTTTGGACGTGCTCGGAGACGATCTCGGCCAGCTCGGGCGACAGGGGGCCGGCGTTGAGCCACAGCCCCAGGTGCTGGAGCAGCTGGGGGATGTCCCCTGCCAAGGCCAACTCGTCGCCCAGGTCCATCAGCACCGAATCGGGCGTCGCCCAGGCGAAGCCCTGATAGCCCTGGAAAATCGCCCGGTCGAAGGCGTTGGTGGTCTCGGTGATGCGCGTGGCGTCGGTGATCTGGAACTCGGGCGCCACCAGCAGGGCCTGGCTCAGCACGCCCGGGGGCTGGTAGTCGGGCGTGAAGAAGTTGAACACGCTGGGGCTCCGGAGCGGCGCCTGCCCGAGCTCGTCGTCCACGTACCAGGTCTTGTACACGCCGCTCTGCGGGCGGCCGTCGAAGGCACGCCACAGGCCGGTGATGCGCAGCAGCGGCTCCTTGAGCTTGCCGAAGCCGGGCGCCTGGTCCGCGCGGGCCGCGCGCGCCTCCGGATCGAGCAGCAGCGCCACCAGGGTCGCCCACAGGTCGCCGCGCACGCCGCTGCCATCGTCCGCGAACACCGCCGCGACCCGCGCCACGTAGGCGGGCGAGGGGTTGCTGCTCACGAAGCGCTGGATCAACCGGCGGGCCAGGAAGGGGCCCACGTTGGGGTGTTCGAACAGGGCATCGAGGGCCAGGTCGAGCTCGAGCGCCGCCGCTTGGCCGCCGGGCAGCTCGATGCCGCCCACCAGGGACTTCGGGCCCTGATCGTGGAATTGGGGCCAGTTCTCCATCGGCGCGTGGTTGGCCGTGGGCCATTCCCAGGAGCTGGCGCCGGAATAGGTCCAGCCGGTGAAGACGCGGGCCAGGGCCTCGACCTGCGCCTGGTCGTAGGTCGGGATCGGCTGGCCCTGCGGATCGAGGCGCGGTTCGCCGTCCGGCTCGAGCTCGACCAGGCCGATCGTGAACAGCTGCATCAGCTCGCGGGCGAAGTTCTCGTCCGGGCGCAGATCGGTCTCCGGAGCCTGCTTCTGGTTCTTGAGCATGCTCAGGTAGAG
>JBIKLM010000331.1:0-5099 GCA_044359835.1 Planctomycetota bacterium | reverse complement strand
GCCGCGGCTCGGCACCACGCCGAGGCGCAGGGCCTCGAGGGTCTGCCAGGCGCTGGAGCGGTCCAGGGTCAGCTTGGGCAGGGCCTCGGCGGGCAGGGGCGCGGGCGCCGGGCGGGCCGCCGGCGCGAGGGGGGTCGGAGGCGGGGCCGGCGGCGCCGGGACCGGGGGCGGGGAGCCGGCGTCCGCGGAGCCGGTGTCCGCGGAGCCGGCGGCGCCGGCCGCCCGCTTGGGGGCCTTGGAGCGCGCCGGCGGCTCGGCCTCCGCGCGCGTCGCCGAGGGCGGCGGCAGGAGCTCGTCGCGGTCGATCGTGCGGGGCAGCTGGGGCGCGCGGTCGAAGCGCACGCGCAGGCGCCCGAAGGCCAGCTTCTCGATCAGCGTGCCGCTGCCGTGCACGAAGTGCTCGACCCGCTCCCCCTGCCGGGGATCGTGCTCGACGCCGGCCAAGGTCTCAGAACTCCTGCTCGTCGGCCAACACGGGCACGGAACCGGCGCCGGCGGCCTCGCGCCATTCGCCGGGCTGGAGGCGGCGCTCGCCGGCCCGGCGTTGGTCCTCGAGCATGGCCACCACAGACTTGACGAATTCGCGCCGCGAGCCGCTCTCGAGCTGCCGCTCGGCCCGCTCGCGGGCCAGCTGGCGCACGTTCTCGGTCTGCAGGGCGCGGTCGAAGCGGTGCTCGTGGGCGCGCTCGGAGAGCTCCAGCAGCCGCAGGCCGATGGCGGTCAGGAGCTCGGCCGGCGGCAGCGGCAGGTGATCCAGGTCGATCACCGGCTGCAGCGGGCTGGTGGCCGAGAAGCGCGCGCTGCTCTTGAGGCGCTGGGCCAGGGCCGGGTACTCGGGCACGACCGTGTCCATGAACTCGGGCGGCACGGCGTAGCACCACAGCACCCCCGGCAGCAGGGACTGGCCGCACAGGTCGATCATCTGGCGCAGGTTGTCGCCGATGTCGCGCCGGCGGCGCACCGACAGGCTCATGTTGCGGTCCATCTCGTCGAACATCAGCACCACGCCCGGCAGGCCCATCAGGTGCAGGCATTGCACCAGCGCGCGCAGCCAGCGGAAGGCGTTGTCGTCCGCCAGGCGCTCGCGCAGCTTGAATTGGGACAGCTCGCCGGCCTCCAGGGTCTCGCCGCGCAGGAAGTCGCCCAGCGTCTCGGCCGTGTCGAAGTCGTCGGCCAGCACGGCCTCGACGAACAGCCGCACGGCGCGCTGCAGGGTCGCGCTCTCGGCCGGCTGGCGCACGAATTCTTCGCGCAGCCAGGCCACCAAGGCTTCCCGGCCGAGCTCCTTGGCGCGCGACAGGGCCCACTGGCGCAGCACCTGGGGCAGACCCTGGGAGGGCCGCTCCTCCAGGTCGGCGACCGGCAGTTCGATGCGGCGCGCCAGCTCCTGGTAGATCGCCACGGGCCGGTCGAAGGGGCACTCCTTGGGCGACAGCCCGACCAGGGCCGTCAGGAAACCTTCGCTCCAGGCCAGCTCGCGTAGGCAGTGCAGGAATTGGCTCTTGCCGCCGCCGAAGGGCGCCTGCACCAGCTTGAAGCTCGAGTTCTGCCCGCCGCTGGCCATCGGCCGCAGGTACTCGTCGCGCAGGATCGCCAGCAGGCCTTCGGTGGCCACGTTGACCACCAAGGCGCCGCGCTCGGGCGGCTGGCCGGTCGAGCCCATGCGCTCGAGGATGTGGCGCGCCAGGCTCGGCGACAGGTCGGCGATGGGGGTCACGGGGTCTCCGGTTGGGGGGTGAAGAACAGGGTCAGCTTGAACTCGCCCTCGCCGTGCGGGTTTTCGATGAACAGGGCGCGGTTCTTGGTGCTGGCGGTGGTGCCCGTGGCGACCCCCAGGTTGAGCCGCCAGCCGCCCAGCGACATCAGGCCGGCGCGCTGCAGGCGCAGGATGTCGTAGGCGAAACGCACCCGCGAGTAGGTGCGATAGTGGTCGGCCAGCGGGTCGATGGCGAAGGCCTTCGACTGCATCTGCACCGCTAGATAGGGCAAGAATTGATTGAATTCGACGCGCTCGCTGGTCTGCGGGCCGGCCGCGGCGCGGGCGGCGGCCCAGGCGCGCTGGCAGGCCAGGAAGAACTCCCGCGGCTCGAGGCCCGCCTCCAGCTCGGCCAGGCAGCGCTGGTGGGTGGCCAGGATCTCCTCGGCCTTGGCCGGGCAGGACAGCAGCGGCAGGCGCGCGAAGCGCAGCTCCGCCAGGCCGCGCTCGCGGTCGATCGAGACGGCGAAGGGCGGGATGCGCACCTCGACCGGCTCCTCCCGGGACACGACGCGCAGAGTCAGGCCGCGGGCCTCGCAGGCCGCGCGCAGTTCCTTGGACAGGCGCTCGCGCTGCTCCTGGCGCTCGCGGGCCAGGGCGCCGTCGAGCTCTTGGAACAGTTCCTCGGCGCGGGGCGCCAGGGGCCCGAGCTCGCCCAGCCGCTGGCGCGCCTTCGAGAGGCCCTCCTCGAGCTTGCGGAAATCGCCGCTGGCGCGCTCCAGGGAGCGCAGCAGCGAGACCAGCCCTTGCAGCCCCGAGAGCTCCGCGGAAAGGCCCTCGAGCAGGCCGAGCAGGCGGCCGGCCAGGCCGTCGGCGGCCGCGACCGGCTCGGGGCTCGCCAGCGCGGCGGCGGCGGGGTCGGTCTCCTCGCCCGCGCCGGCGGGCGGGGGAGCGGCCATCTCGTCCGGGCTGCCTCGAAGTTCGCTCACGGGGGTCGTCTGGCGTTGGGGGGGGCGGGGGGCGGCCCCGGGGCCCGCGGGGCCCCGGGCGCGGCGCCCGGCGGGCTCGGGCCCCCGGGGCGTTTCGGGGATTGTGCCGCTTGGCGGGGCGCGGCCACCGGCTGCTCCCGGGCCTTTCCCCGTCTCCGGCCGCCGCGCGGGCGGGGCGGGCGCTGCGCGCCGGGGCCGCCCGGGCCCCCGGCGAGCGCGCCGGCGCCCGCGCCGGTTTGACTGCCCGAGTCGAGCGGGCCTATCCTCCCCGCCCCCGTAGTCGGCGGGCCGGGGGCCCGCTAGTGCTGGGACCCGGCCAAGCGCCGGCCCCTCCCCGATCGCTCACTCCCCGAGGACCCATGCGCTCCTTCGCCCTGCTGGCCCTGCCGCTCTGCCTCGGTCTGGCCGCCCCGGCCCGCCCGGACACGCTCTACCTGACCGACGGCCGCGTGCTCGAAAACGTGACCGTGACCAGCGACAGCCTGGCCGGGGTGGCCTTCAAGCAAAAGGGCGAGGCTCAGCAGCTGGCGGCCGAGCTGGTCGAGCGGGTCGAGTACCAGAAGAAGCCCAAGAAGATCCAGGAGGCCGACCTGGCCCTGGCCCAGGAAGACATCGCCGGCGCCATCGAGGACCTCGAGCTGTGCCGGGATGGCCTGCTGGGCGGCAACGAGAAGGACCAGAAGAACTTCCCCTGGGCGGCCGAGTGGACCGCCAACCGGGTGGTCGAGCTGCGCCGCGCCAGCCAGGATTGGGAGGGCACGATCGACGCGGCCTTGCTGCTGATCGACAACTTCAAGGAGTCCCGCAACCTGCCGGCTGCCTACCTGGCCCTGGCCGAGGCCCAGGCTGCCCAGGAGAGGGAGGAGCCGGCCCTGGCCACCCTGGCGAGCCTGGCCAAGCTGATCGGCGAGCGCTCGCTGCCCCAGCGCTGGCAGCTCGAGCACGACGTGTCCCAGGCGACCATCGACCGGGGACTCGATCCCAAGGCGCGCCTGACCAAGCTCGAGCGCGTCCAGAAGGAGGCCAGCGCCAAGGGGCTCGGGGTCCTGAGCCGCGCCGAGCTGGCCATGGCCGAGGCCTATCTGCAGCTGGCGGACGCGGAGAAGGACAAGCGCGAGGGCCACCTGCAGAAGGCCGTGGCGCTGCTCGAGGGCATCAACGCGCGCCCCGGGGTCGATCAGCGCATCCTGGCGGGCACCCTGACCGGCCTGGCGGACGCCCGCTTCCAGGCCGCCTCGGCGGCCAAGGACAAGGCCGGGCTGGCCGCCGCGCGGCTGCTCTACATGCGCGTGGTGGTGCTCTATCGGGACCAGTCGCGTTATGTGCCCAAGGCCCTGTTCTATGCGGCCACGATCTCGAAGCAGCTCTTCGACATGACCCAGGATCCGGCCGAGAGCGAGCGCCAGGTCAAGCTGGCCAGCCGCCTGGTGTCGCGCTTCCGCGGCAATTCTTGGGCCGAAGAGGGCCGCACTCTGCTGCGCTGATCCGAGCGCCGAAATCCGGCTCCGCAGAGGAGCGCGCGCCACGCGGCCGGGCCCTAGGGTCCGGCCGCTGTGCTTCCTGGGGTCTTTTCCACAGGGTTTGGGGCCGGGCTCGCGCCCCGGGAAAGCCCGGATTCGGCGCTGGCGGGGCCGCTGCGGCGAGCGCGCGGGGTGGCGCAAGGGGGGCGGGAACGGGGGGGCCGCCGCGGCGGCGGTCTCTTGCGCGCCGCGCGGCCGGTGCCGCGTGCCCTCCCTCCGCCGATCGACCCCATGACCCAGCTGGCCCCCGCCATCCGTCCCGTTCCCCTGACCCCCCAGGCCGCCTGGGCGGGCCTGCCCGAGCTGTGCCCGGACCTCGAGCGCTACCTCGGGCCGCGCTGCCGCGACCGCCACGAGCGCGAGGACGCGCTGCAGGAGAGCCTGCTGCGGGCGGCGCGCTATCGCGCCGGCCTGCGCGAGCCGCGCCGGCTCAAGCCCTGGCTGTTGCGCATCGCCCGCAACGTGTGGAGCGACCGTCTGCGCCAGCAGCGCCGGCGCCTGGTCGAGCCGGAGGCCGAGTTCGACCTGCTCGGGCTGGTCTGCCCCGGGCCGCCGCCGGAGGAGCTCGTCGAGGACCCCGAGGAGTACTTCTGCTTCGGCCGCTTCGAGCCCAAGCTGCGCGTGCTGTGGGCCCTGCGGCTGGCGCTGGCGCGGCTGCAGCCGGCCGAGCGCGGGCTGCTGCTGGCCTTCGCCCTCTCGACCCAGCCGCGCGGGCGCGTGCTGGGCGCCCGCTTCGGATTGACCCCGGAGCAGGTCAAGCTGCGCCTGTTCCGGGCGCGCAAGCGGCTGCGCGCCGGCCTCGAGCGCGAGCTCTCGGGGCTGCGCAGGATCGCCGCCGAACGGTCCGCCGACCGGGGTCTGCGCGCATGAAGGTCGCGGCGACGGCCGGAGCCG
>JBIKLM010000329.1:0-5104 GCA_044359835.1 Planctomycetota bacterium | reverse complement strand
GCGGAGCGGACAAGGTCTTCGCCAACCGCTCGATCAACGGCGGAGCGAGCTGGGTGATCGTCGACCAGCGCATCGACGACAGCCTCGAACCCCTGGCGGACGTGGAAGACCCGCGCATCGACGCGCAGGGCGCCCAGGTGGCGGTGATGTGGCGCGACGGCCGCGGGCTGGGCGTCGGGCTGTACGCCCTGTACGCCGCGGCCTCCAACGACTCCGGAGCGACCTGGCTTCCGGACCAGCGCCTCGACGGCGCCGGCCTGGTCAGCGCGCTCACGACCTCGAAGCGCGGCTGGATCGACCTGGAAGCGGGCGTGGCGCACTGCGTGTGGGCCGACAACCGCTTCGCGCCGGGGCCCGCGGGCCACGACATCTGGTACCGCACGGCGACCCTGGGCCCGGCCGGCCTGAGCCTGGGCGCCGAGCAGCGTGTGGACGTCGGCAGCAATCCCGGGCAACACGACGCCGGCCTGCCGCGCGTGATCGCGCAGGGCGGTTACGTCTACGTCAACTGGCAGGATCGCCGCGACGACCCGCTCGGACTCGCCGACTCGCTGTATCTGCGGGTGCGCGCCATCGACGGCGCCTTCGGACCCGAGCTGCCCCTGGCCAGCGGCCTGGGTTCCGCGGGCGACGCGGAGGAAAACGGCATCGCCGTGGGCGCCTTCCGCGACCTGGTCTGCATCTGGGGCGACGACCGCGAGGAGCCGGTCACCAAGCTCAACGACATCCACGTCAACGGGCTGCGGCTGCCGACGCTGAGCGAATTGGCGCCCCCCGGTCTGCTGCAGCTGCGCCTCTCGGATCTGACCGCCGCCGACGCGGGCCGGCCGTTCCTGGTGGCCTTTTCGATCAGCGGCACCAGCTACACCCCGCTGCCCCAGAGCAGCAGCGGCCTGGGCGTGGCCCTCAGCATCGACGCGCTGACCTTCGCCGGCCTGGAGCTCTTGCCCTTCTTCTCCGGCGCCATCGCCGGCGGCCAGGGCCTGACCGTGCCGCTGCCCGGCGTGGGCCTGCCCCTGATCGCCGTGGGCCTGCTCTGGAACCCCGCAGGGGGCTTCGACTTCTACGCCGCCACGGACCCGCTGCTGCTGCCGGCCGGCCAATGACCACAGGGCCGGAGAGGCCCAGCCCCTCCGGCCACCCTGAACACCTACGAAAACCACGCGAACCCCATCGACCGAGGCCATGAACAGCCTGCCGAACTTCACCATGTCGACCCCGAGCCTGCAGATCAGCGACCTGACCAGCGCGCGTCTCGAGCGCGCCAAGCTGAGCTTCAACGTGCGCCGCGTCCCCGTCGAGATGATGCAGCGCCTCTTGAGCGGACAGCACGAACCCACCTCCGGCGACGTGGTGCTGGCGCGGGTGGTCGAGCTGGGTCAGCACGACCGCCTGCACCTGACCACGGGGCACCGCTCCAAGCTCTACCTGGGCGACGAGGTGGTGGTGGCCTACGGCGACCGCTACGCCCCCAGCCAGTTCGAGGCCTACGTGCCCCAGGGCCTCGGCCCCTGCCATCTGGCGGCGGGCGGCGGCCTGGCCTCGGAGGTCGTCAGCGCCAACGCCAAGATGGATCCGGCCACGCGCATCGAGCCGATCGGCCTGGTGGCGGACAGCCGCGGCTTGCGCATCAACCTGCGCCGCTTCGCCCTGCCGCCGGCGCGCGTCCAGGAGGCCCGCCCGCCGGTGATCGGCGTGTTCGGGACCTCGATGGACTCGGGCAAGACCACGGCGCTCTCGGGGCTGGCCCACGGGCTGTCGCGCGCCGGATTCCGCGTCGCCTGCGTCAAGGTCACCGGCACCGGCTCGTCGAACGACTTGTTCCAGTACCGCGATGCCGGCGCGTTCCTGGCCTTGGACTTCGTCGATGCCGGGTCGGTGACCACCTACCGGGCGGGGGAGCTCGATCTGCTGCGCACCTTCGAGACGCTGGTCCAGCGTTCGATCGAACTGGGCGCCGAGGTCGTGCTGCTGGAGATCGCCGACGGCCTGCTGCAGCCCGAGACGGCGCTCCTGGCGCGCCATCCGCGCGTGCGCGAGCTGCTGGACGGGGTGCTGTTCACCGCCGGCGACGCCATGGGCGCCCTGATGGGCCAGCGCCAGCTGTCCGATCTCGGCCATCGGATCCTGGCCCTGTCGGGCATCTTCACCATGTCGGCCCTGGGTCAACGCGAAGCGCGCGCCATGAGCTCCCTGCCGGTCTTGTCCCTCGAGCAGCTCTGCGATCCGGCCCAGGCTCGCCTGCTGGTCGAAGCGCGCGCGGAGCGGGTGGTCGGGTGAGCTATCGGGAGCTGCTCGCGGGACGGCGGCGGGAGCTGCTCCTGCTGCTGGCCCTCGGCCTGGTGCAGGGCCTGGCCGCCGCGGCCCAGGTGGCCCTGACCACCTGGACGGTGGACCGGCTGGCCGAGGGCCTGTGGCGGGTGCTGCCGGGGCTCTCGGCCCTGGCCGCCGCCCTGGCGCTCTCGTCGGCCGGCCGCGAGTGGGAGCGCCTGCGCGCCGAACGCCTCGGCCACGCCCTGGTGGCCGACCTGCGCACGCGCCTGTTCGCGCAGGTGCTGCGCCTCGATCTGCCGCAGCTCGAGCGCCTGGGGCACGGCGGCCTGCTGCTGCGTTTGACCGGCGATCTCGAGTCCCTGCGGCGTTTCGTGGCCCAGGGGCTGGTGCGCCTGCCGATCCAGGCCTTGACGCTGCTGACCGCGCTGCTGGCCCTCGGCTGGCGCAGCCCGCTCTTGGCCGCCGGCGTGGCCACCACCCTGGGCCTGGCCGCCTGGGCCAGCCTGGCGCTCGGCCCGCGGCTGGCGCGCAGTCTGCGCGCCCAGCGCCGCACCCGCGCACGCCTGGCCGGCGAGGTCAACCAACGCCTGCAGGCGGTGGTCAGCGTGCGCGCGAATGCGCGGGAAGCGCGCGAACTGGCCAGCCTGCAAGCGAGCAGCGCCGAGCTGGCGGACCTCGGCTCCAAACGCGCCCAGGCCAGCGCGGGCCTGCGCCTGATCGCGGCCCTGGCGACCGGCCTCGGCGGCGCGCTGGCCCTGGGCCTGGGGGCCTTCGAGCTGTCCCTAGGCGCCGCCAGCCTGGGCGACGTGGTGGCCTCGCTGACGCTGCTCGGCTGGCTGAGCGGCCCGGTGCAGGAGCTTTCGCGCGCCTACGACCATTGGCATGGGGCCCGTTTGACGCGCGAGAAGCTGGCCGAGGTCTTCGCGCTGAGCCCCGGCGAACGGCCGCGCCTGCCGGCCCCCGCGGACGGCCGGCTGCGCCTCGAAGGCGCCCGGATCGAGCCGCTCGAGCCCGTGGACATCGCCGTCGAGCCCGGCGGCTTGCTGGCGGTGGTCGGCCCCAACGGCAGCGGCAAAACGCGCCTGCTGCAGGCCATCGCCGGCCTGCGCGCGCCCGCCGCGGGCCGCGTGCTGTTCGACGGGCTCGACACCGCGGCCTTGAGCCCCGGCCAGCGCCGGCGCCTGATCGGACACGCCGACGCCACGCCGACCGTGATCTCGGGCTCGCTCTCCAAGAACGTGCGCTATCGCGTGCGCAAACCCGATCCCGAACAGCTTCAGCGCGCCCTGCGCCTGGCCGGCCTCGAGGCGCTGATCGCGCGCCTGCCCGAGGGCCTCGACACGCGCGTCGGCCCCGGCGGCGTGGCGCTCTCGGCCGGCGAAACCGCCCGCATCGGCCTGGCCCGCGCCCTGCTCGGCGATCCGCCGCTGCTCGTGCTCGACGAAATCGACGCCCACCTCGATGGCGACAGCCGCGCGCGCCTGCTCGATCACCTGGCCGCCTACAGCGGGCTGGCGGTGATCGCCTCCCATTCACCGTCGGTGCTGACCCGCGCCAGCCGCGCCTGGCTGCTCGGAAACGGTCAGCTGACTCCCTTCACCCCCCCCAGTTCTCTCCCCACCGCCCTCCCGCGATGATCCGCTTCCTGAACCTGACCCTGCTCGTGGCCGGCAGCTGCGCCGCCGCCCTGCCCGGCGCGGCGCAAAGCGCGGGAACGAATCCGGTGCTGCCGGCCGCAGCCGCCTCCGCCGCGCCTTCGGAATCGGCGCTGGCGCCAGCAGGCCCGTCGAGCGCTGGGGCGCCGGCGCAGAGCGCGGCGAGCCAGGCAACCTCCGGGGGAGCCGCCAGCGCCTCCGCTCCGCCGCCGGCCGCCCAGGAACCGGAGGCAGCCGCCGCCCAGGCCCAGGCCGCGCCCGAGTCGAAACCGCCGAAGAGCGCCCAAGGGGTCCCCACGGAGGACGACCCGAGCCCGGCGGGCGGCGCCCCGGCTGGCGTGGGCTGGAAGCTCGGCTCCGACGGCCTGGTCTGGCGCTGGCCCGACCAGGAGCTCGAGCTGCGGGTCGGAGCGCGCCTGCAGATCGACGCCGCCGACTTCGATAGCAGCGACGTCTCGATCGGCGACGAGGTCGACATCCGCCGCGGGCGCCTCTCGCTCTCGGGCCGCTTCCAGGACGAATGGCGCTTTTCGATCGAGCGCGACTTCCTCGGCACGGTGGAAGGCTGGACCGGCCTCTGGGCGCGTTATCAGCAAAAGGACTGGCGCATCACCGTGGGCAACCAGGTGCAGCCCATGGGCCTCGAAGCGCTGATGTCCTCGGCCATGATCACCTTCGTCGAGCGCGCCGCGAGCAACGCCCTGACCCCGGGCTTCGGCATGGGCGTCTCGGGCCTCTACCACAAGGACAACTACGGCTTCGAAGCGGGCGTGTTCGACGACCCCCTCGATCGCACCCCGAGCCGCCGCGCCGAGGGCGCCGGCCTGGTGGCGCGCACCTGGCGGCGCCTCAAGGACGACGACAGCAAGCTGCGCCTGCACCTCGGCGCCAGCACCGAGCTGCGGCCCCTCGACAACGGCTCGCGCCTGCGCTTCCGCTCGCGCCCCGAGTCGGGCCTGACCAGCGAGCGCCTGATCGACACCGGCAACATCCTGGACGCCGACTTCCTGGGCGGCCTGGGCCTCGAGAGCGCCCTGGACTACGGCCCGCTCAGCCTGCAGGGCGAATGGCTGCAAAGCCGCGTCGAACGCTCCGGCAACGACCTGGACTTCGGCGGCGGCTACGTGCAGTTCTCCGGCTTCCTGACCGGCGAGTCCCGGCGTTACCTGCTCTCG
>JBIKLM010000330.1:0-5104 GCA_044359835.1 Planctomycetota bacterium | reverse complement strand
CCCTGCGGCGCAGGTTTCGGATCGGCGGCCTGCGCGCCCGCGGGCGCGGCGAGCGCCCACAAGCCGAGGGCGGCGAGCGGCAACCAAGGGAGGAATCGCATGGTTTCTGGCGTCCTGGCCGGGGATAGAGGCGGAGCGGCGCAGCATAGCCCCGCCGCGCCGCGCTCCCGAGGCCGCCGCGCGCCTCCCCGGGCCTCGGCCTGGCGGCCGGCTGCCCAGCCTGGCACCATGCCGCCCGCGCGGCCGGCCGACCCCGCGCTCCCACCCCCCCAGGAACGCCCCCGATGAGCCGATCCCTGTCGCTGCGCCTCGCCCTCGCGCTCCCGCTGGCCCTGCTCGCCGCCCCGCACCCGGCAGAGGCCAGCCCCGCGGGGCCGCAGGTCGCGCCGGCCGCGGTCGAGGCCGGCCCGGCCGCTCAGGGAACGGGCCCGGCCCCCGAGGCCAGCCCGGCCCCGGCGACCGCCGGCGAGGGCACCGAGGCCCCGGGCCAGGGCTGGCAGGGGCTGATCGACGACAAGATGAAGGTCGTCAACAGCTATGTCGCCGGGCTGATCTTCGCCGACGTCTGGCCCTTCGACGACCAGACTTCGGTCGGTGCGGATGGCAAAGAGGTCAAGGATCGGGGCCTGCAGGTGCCGTTCGCCGTGGCCTGGCTGGTGTTCGGCGCGGTGTTCTTCACCCTGCGCATGGGTTTCATCAACCTGCGCGGCTTCCGCCACGCCATCGACGTGGTGCGCGGGCGCTACACCGACCCGAACAACCAGGGCACCGGGGACGTGTCCCACTTCCAGGCCCTTTCGGCGGCGCTCTCCGCCACCGTGGGCCTCGGCAACATCGCCGGCGTGGCCGTGGCGGTCAGCATCGGCGGCCCCGGGGCGACCTTCTGGATGATCCTGGCGGGCCTGCTCGGGATGAGCTCCAAATTCACCGAGTGCAGCCTGGGCCAGAAGTACCGCCGCGTGCGCCCCGACGGCACGGTCATGGGCGGCGCCATGTACTACCTGTCGGACGGCCTGGCCAAGCGCGGCCTCGGGCCCCTGGGCAAGCTCCTGGCGGTGATGTTCGCCCTGATGTGCGTGGGCGGCTCGATCGCCGGCGGCAACAGCTACCAGGTCAACCAATCGATGGGCGCGGTCAGCTCGGTGTCCGGCCTCGAGTTCCTGGCCCCGCTCAGCGCCTCCAACCCGGACGGCGGCTACGGCTGGATCTACGGGGCGGTGATGACCGTCCTGACGGCCGTCGTGATCCTGGGCGGCATCCGCCGCATCGCCCAGGTGGCCGAGAAGATCGTGCCCCTGATGTGCGGCACCTACATCCTGGCCTGCCTCTACATCCTGTTCAGTCACGCCCCGGAGATCCCGGCGGCCTTCGTCAAGATCGTGCGCGAGGCCTTCGACCCCCAGACGGTGCTGGACATGCAGGCGCTCAAGGGCGGCGCGATCGGTGTGATGGTGGTGGGCTTCAAGCGCGCCGCTTTCTCGAACGAAGCCGGCGTGGGCTCGGCCGCCATCGCCCACAGCGCGGCCAAGACCGACTATCCGGTGCGCGAGGGCATCGTGTCCCTGCTCGAGCCGTTCATCGACACCGTGGTCGTCTGCACCATGACCGCCCTGGTGATCGTGATCACGGGCGCCTACAACAACCCGGAATACGCCGAGATCATCAAGACCAGCCAGGGCGCCACCCTGACCTCGCGCGCCTTCGGCGAGAAGCTCGCTTGGTTCCCCTACGTGCTGGCCCTGGCCACGGCCCTGTTCGCCTACTCGACGATGATCTCGTGGAGCTATTACGGCGAGCGCTGCTGGGTCTGGCTGTTCGGCGAGAAGTGGAGCCTGGCCTACAAGCTCCTGTTCCTGCTGTTCACCTTCCTGGGCTCGGTGATCACCGCGACCCAGCTGCTCGACTTCGGCGACCTGATGATCCTGGGCATGGCCCTGCCGAACATCCTGGGCGTGCTGATCCTCTCGGGCGAGGTCAAGAAGGACCTCGGCGTGTACTGGAGCAAGTTCAAGGCCGGGGAGTTCAAGACCTACAAGTGATCCGCCGGCCCCTGCGGGGGCCCGATCGGGCCTGACCGCCGGCCGCCCCGTGGGCTCGGACCTCGGGGCGGCGCGCGGGGCCCCGGCGCGGGGCCGGCCCGCCCGCCGGCCCCGAGCCCCTTCGAGCGGGCGCTCGGCCTTCTGCGGGCAGCCGATCCGTCCGGCCCCTCCCGCGCGTCGGGCGCGCGCGCCAGCCCCGGAACCGCGCGCCAGCCCCGGAACCGCGCGACAGCCCCGGAGCCGCGCGCCGGCCTCCGAACGCGCCACGCACGCCTTCCGAGCGGGCCCCGCCGCTCCCGCGGCGCCCGGACGCCCGCCTGGCCCCTCACCCGAAGCCCCGTCCCGGCGCGCGGCGCCTTCCGGCCGCTGGCCGGTTGCCGCTTCCCCGCTCGGCCCCACCGGCGCTGGCCTGCGCAGCGAACTTGTTCCCTGGACAGGTGCCCCCGGGAGCGCAGCGGGCCGGCCGCAGATCGGTGGTGAATTGGTGCCTCCGGCCCACGGAATCGACATCCGAACGCCCGACCGGCTGCTAGCTTGATCCCCGTTCGGCCCAAGCCGCCGTCGCGCGGAACGTCATCCGGCGACGACTCCTTCCTCCAACGCACGCGCGTGCCGCGCTCCTCGCGATCCGCGCGCCCAACGCACCAGCACCCAGTGGTCGGCTCCCTCCCTGCGGTCGGCTCCCCTGTCCAGCAGCAAGCGCCTGCTGTCCCCCAAACCGGCGCGACGACCCTCGCGCCCTTCCTGGCCCCGATCGGGCCCATGGATCTGGCCTCCGAGCGCGCCGAACTCGGCTCTGCCTTGGACGAAGCCGTGCTGCGGGTCGTGCAGAGCGGCCATTACATCCTCGGGCCCGAGGTGCTGGCCTTCGAGAAGGAATTCGCGCGCTTCCAAGGCGCCGCGGAGGGCATCGGCGTGGCCAACGGCACTGACGCCCTGGTGCTGTGCCTCAAGGCCTGCTGCATCGGGCCCGGCGACGAGGTGATCACCACGCCGTTCAGCTTCTTCGCCAGCGCCGGCGCCATCGCCTGGGTCGGCGCCACCCCGCGGCTGGTGGATGTCGAGCGCGGCTCGGCGCTGATCTCCGTGCCGGCCATCGAAGCCGCGATCACGCCGCGCACGCGCGCCATCGTGGCCGTGCACCTCTACGGCCAGCTCTGCGACCTGAAGGCCCTGCGCGCCCTGTGCGATCGGCGCAAGCTGTTCCTGATCGAAGACGCCGCCCAGGCCCACGGCGCCGAGCGCGACGGCGTCCGCGCCGGCCAGCTCGGCGACCTGACCGCCTTCTCCTTCTATCCCACCAAGAACCTGGGCGCCCTGGGCGACGCCGGCATGGTGCTGACCCGCGACGCGGACACGGCCGTGCGCGTGCGGCGCCTGCGCGACCACGGCAGCCCGGCCAAGTACGTGCACCAGGAGATCGGCACCAACTCGCGCCTGGACGCGGTGCAAGCCGCCGCCCTGCGCATCAAGCTGCCGCACCTCGAGCGCTGGAATCACCGCCGCCGCGAGCTGGCCGCGCGATATGCCCAAGCCTTCGCGGGCCACCCGGGCCTGGTCGCGCCCGAAACCCTTCCCGGCTCCCTGCCCTGCTGGCACCAATATTCCCTGCGCTTCAAAGGCGGCGCCGCCGTGCGCGACCACGTCAAGCACGAGCTGCAGACCCGCGGCGTGACCGCCTCGATCCACTACCCGACCCCGATCCACCTCCAGCCCGTGGCGGCCGCGCTCTGGAACATGCGCCCCGGCGAACACCCGGAGGCCGAAGCCTGGGCCAGCGAGGTGCTGTGCCTGCCGATCCACCCCTTCCTGACCCCCGCCCAGGTGGATCGCATCGCCGAAGCGATCCTGCACCTGACCCCGCGCGGCTGAGCGCCGCCGCGCCGGGGGGCCCTAGCCGCACCGCGCTCAGGGCCCCCCTTGCGGAACCACGAAGTCCCGCTAGCATTGCCACTCGGCCATCCTGCCCGGCCGTCCGAAACCGCTTGCCCTCGCTGCGATCATGCAGAGGTCCCCCCGACCGCTCGCGTCCGCTTCTTTCGCCGCACTCTTCACCAGCCTCCTCGCCAGCCTGCTGGCCACGCTGCTCGCCCCCGCCGCCTCCGCGCAGCAGGTGCAGTGGAAGCTGAACCCCCTTACGGCCAAGTACGTTGGCCTGACCTTCGGCACCAGCGGCTGGAACGCCGCCCAAGCCCAAGCCGTCGCCTACGGCGGCCACCTGGTCACCATCCGCAGCGCCGCCGAAAACCAGTGGCTGATCGATAACTTCTCTTCAGTGTGGGCCGTCCAGGGTTCCGCCCCATGGCATGGGTTCAATGACGTCGCTGTCGAAGGCCAGTGGCGCTGGGTCAGCGGCGAACAGTTCACCTTTGCCCAGTGGGCAGCCGGGCAACCCGACAATCAAGGCAACCAAGACTTCGGGCACTTCTCGGGTCCACCTGGCTGGAGCTGGAGTGATGTCACTGAGGGACAGCAGCTCCGGAGCCTGATCGAAGTCGGTCA
Source organism: Planctomycetota bacterium (assembly GCA_044359835.1). Classification (GTDB taxonomy): domain Bacteria; phylum Planctomycetota; class UBA1135; order UBA1135; genus JBIKLM01. Next base: position 563 of record JBIKLM010000330.1, on the reverse strand, counting down.
GCTCCCGGCCGTTTCCTGGTCTTGGCCTATCAATTACACCACCGGAAACAGCCCCGGAACCGGCTGTCTCTTCGATTTCGACGGGGATGGAGACCTGGACTACGCGAGTGGCGATAGCAGCTCCTTTGAATTGTCTATCTGGAGGAATTCTGGCAGTGGAGTATATAGCCTCGCAACAAAACTAAGCAATTTAAGTTATATACAATCGATCGCGGCGGTCGACTGGGACAAAGACGGAGACCAAGACCTGCTTGCAATAAATACAAGTCAACTCTACTTCTTCAGAAATGACCAGGCAGACATTTGGACAGAATTTACAATAGCTTCCACCCCATTCAGCAATGGTCTCGCAGTGGCAGACCTAAACAGTGATGGGCTTGAGGACGTCGTCGTGTGTTCGTCTGCCTTTTTTGAATTTAATGGCGGTACCACAGTGTTTCTGCAGCAGCCTAACGGCGAACTTGGGCTCGGGGTCAAGTACGGTTTCGGCCCCTTGGGTGACGGTCAGCCGACCGCCGCAGACCTCGATAACGATGGAGATCTAGACCTACTTGTCACTGAGG
>JBIKLM010000031.1:0-17540 GCA_044359835.1 Planctomycetota bacterium | reverse complement strand
GAGGAGGTGCTGGAGGTCAACGTGCTGGGCGCCTTCGCGACCCTGCACGCCGGCCTGGCCTGTTTTCTGCGCCGAGGCCGCGGAACCCTGTGCGGCATCTCCAGCCTGGCCAGCCTCGGGGGCTATCCCACCAGCGGCGCCTATTCGGCCAGCAAAGCGGCCTTGGCGGCCTTCCTCGAGACCCTGCGCATGGACCTCGACGGCAGCGGCATCCGGGTCGTCGACGTGCAGCCGGGCTTCGTCGTCTCGGAGATGACCCAGGGCCCCGCCGCCCATCCCCTGGCCCAGCGCCGGCGCATGGTGGCGACGCCCCAGGCGGCCAAACGCATCGCCGACGCCCTGGAGCGGGGCACCGCCCTGTGCACCTTCCCCTGGCAAGAGAGCCTGCCCCTGCGCCTGCTGCGCCGCGGCCCCCGCTGGCTCTGGCGCGCCGCCCTGACCCGCGCCGCCCGCTGGCTCAAGCAGGGCTGAGGGCGATCGCAGTGCCGCGGCGACCTAGCGTGCAGGCCCGAAGGATCGCTGGGGCCCGGGCGGATGGGGGAGGTCGGGGCCTGGGCGAGCCCTGGCGGGTCTTATGCTGCCTGCGGGCTTCAGCGCGCGTGTTGGCGCTGGGCCACGAGGCGCTCCAAGGTGCGCACCAGGGTCTGGGCGTCGACGCCGCCGGAGCTGCCGTGCAGGAAGCGGCCTTCGGCGTCGGTGATCATCACGAAGGGCAGCATGGTCGCGTCGGAGAGGTTCATGGCGATGGCCTCGACCTCCGGTTCGGCGTCATCGCAGTCCGAGGCCACGGCGACGAAGTGCTGCTTGAGGAGCTCGGCCACCTCCGGTCGGGGGATCACGTTCTGGACCAGGTTCCGGCATTGGCTGCACTGCTCCCGGCCGAATTCGATGAAGATCAGCTTGTGCTCCCGGCGCGCCTGGGCCTGGCCGAGGGAGTAGGAGCCGGTCCACTCGAGGGTCCCGCGGTCGTCGAAGTGGGGATGGGAGGAGCGGGACTTCGAGGCGGAGCTGGACATGGAGGCGGGGCGCCGAGGGCGCAGGGAGGGCGAGCCACCGGGCGGCCCGGGCGGGGGCCGGTCGGATTTCGAGCGGAGGATCCTGGCCCACGGAGGGGGCCGGGGCAAGGGGCGCGGCCCGTGAGTGGGCCGGTTGTTTTGGCCTGAAATTGGACAAATGGCCTTCCGGGCGGCTGGGAAGGGGGCCCCCAGGCCCGAACGTGGGCTGGATCCAGAGCGACCGGAGTCAGGTGGGACGCGCCGATTCCAGCTCGGGGAGCCCCCGGGGCGGGCCCCACAGGAAACCCTGCCCCCGCTCGACGCCGTGGTCCAACAGGACGGCCAGGTCGGCGCGGGTCTCGATGCCCTCGGCCACCACCCGGGCTCCCAGGGCCTCCGACAGGGCCAAGAGACGGGCCAGGGCGCGGCGTTGGCCGGGATCCTGCGCCAACCCGTGCACCATGCGGCGATCGAGCTTGATCCACTCGGGCTCGAGCAGCACCAGGCTCTCGAGGCACGAGCGGCCGAAGCCCACGTCGTCGATGCCGAGCTCGAGGCCCGCCGCGCGCAGGGCGCGGATCGCCGGGCGCAGATACGAGGGGTCCCCGAGGATCTGCTGCTCGGACAGCTCGACCAGCAGGCGCGGTCCGGCGCCGTCCAGCGCGTTCAGCAGGCGCTCCGGCGGCACCTCCAGCAGGGTGGCGGGGTAGAGGTTGATGTGGGCCACCAGCTCGCGCGGCAAGCCGCGGCTGGCGCGCAGGGCCTGATCGAAGCAGGCGCGGTCGAGGGGCACCAGGCGCGCCTCCCGCGCCGCCAGCCCGAAGAATTCGTCCGGCTGCTCGAGGCCCGGCTGGCGCGAACGGGCCAGGAGCTCGTAGCCGACCAGCTGCCCGTCGCAGAGGCGCAGGATCGGCTGGGCCACGCTTTCGAGCCCGACCCCGCGGCACAGGGCTTCGAGCGATTCGAGCTCCGGCGCAACGCCGCGCCGCCGGGCGGGGCGCCGGCGCCTGCCCGCGGCCAGCGCGGCCCGCGCCCGCCCGAGCGTGTCCTCCAGGGGCGGCGCGGGGCTCTCGATCGCCAGGGCGCTGGCAGACGCCGCGAGCGGCAAGACCTGGCCCTGGGAGCACAGCGCCGTGCGCTCCAGGGCCTTGATCAAGCGCTCCGCGATGCGCTGGCCCTCGGCCAAGCCCGTGCCCGGCAGCAGCACCACGAACTCGTCTCCGCCGCAGCGTCCGAGCTGGTCGCCCTCGCGCAGGGCCTCGCGCAAGCGCCGCGCGGCTTCGCGCAAGACGACGTCTCCGACCGCCTGGCCGAAGCGCGCATTGATCGCACGGAAATCCTCGAGATCCAGCAGGCATAGGCTGCTCGGGGCGCTGCCCGCCGTGAACATTCGGGACCAGAGCCTTTCGAGCCCGCGGCGATTGGGCAGGCCGGTGAGCGCATCCTCCTCGTCGGCCATCGCGCCGCCGCGCGCCGCCTCCAGGGCGGCTTGGCTGTGGGCCAGGGCCAGATTCCATTGGCGCCGCTCGATGGCGTGCAGGATCGCGCGGCAGAGCAGCTCGGCGCTGGTCCGCTCGCGGGCCAAGAAATCGTCGAAATGCTGGGCCAAGCCGTGCTGGCGCGCGGATCCCACGGCCAGCAGCGGCAGGCCGGCGCTGGCTTGCTCGAGGCGCGCCCGGAGCTCGCTGGGCGAGGCTTCCAGGCCTTCCAGGTCGAGCAGCAGGGCGTCGAAGCGCCGCTCGCCGAGCAGGGCCTCGGCCTCGAGCAGCGAGCCGGCGCGCTGCACGCGCAAAGTCGCAGGCCGCTGCTCCCGAGCGCGCCCGGCGGACAGCAGCGCTGCCAGCTCGGCTCCGTGGGCCGACCGTTCCGCGATCAGCAGCACCCGCCTTTGACCGCGGGCCGCGAGCGGCTGCTTTCGATCGCCCGGGGGAGCGGCGATCCGATCGCGCTGCGGGCGCTCGTGCGCATCCATCTCGGGGCGAGCTTGACGCGCCACCGGGGGCCGCTGGCAAGCACCGCAGCCAGGGCGCCCCGGGCCTGGGACTCGTCCCCGCTCGAGGCCGCGCGGGCAAGACCCTCGAGCGGGTGAGGGGCCTTGGGCCGAGTCCCAGCGTGCCGGGGGCCGCCAGCGGGCGCCTGGATCGGGCTGGCTTCGATTTCCTCCGAACAGGGTTCCAGGCGGGGGCCATACGCGGGGGCCTGCGCCGGCGGGCTGCTAGGCTCGCCGGCCCATGCCCGGCTCCCGTCCCGCCGATCCGCCGCCCGCGCAGCTCCCAGTTCAGGGTCTTGCTGTCCAGATCTTTGGATCGCATCCCGCTCGGCGGGGCCGCGCCAGCGGCCTGCTGCTCGGGCTGCTCGGTCTGCTGGCGATCGCCGCGTTGTTCGCCTCCCGGGAGAGCGGGCCGCTGCGCATGGCGGCCCCGGCCCCCGTGCTGCTCGATGTCGCCGAAACACCGGCTTTCGAGGCCGAGGAGCGGCGCTTCACGGCGCTGTTCGAGGCGCGCCGCGGCAGCGTGGTGCACATCGACGCCGCCCGCGAGGACACCGGGCGCGGCTTTTTCCTGGGCTCCGACAACCGCCAGCGCACCGGCCTCGGCAGCGGACTCGTCTGGGACCGAGCCGGGCACGTGCTCACCAACCTGCACCTCCTGGCCGGCTCGAGCGCCGCGATCGTGCGCCTGTCCGATGGCAGCGAATGGCGCGCGCGGCTGGTGGGCACGGCGCCGGGCCACGACCTGGCCGTGCTGGCCATCGATGCGCCGCCCGAGCGCCTCGAGCCGCTGCCCCTGGGCGACTCCGCGGGCCTGCGCGTGGGCCAGCGCGCCGCGGCGATCGGCAATCCCTTCGGCCTGGACTGGACCTTGACCAGCGGCATCGTTTCGGGGCTCGGCCGCGTCGTAGAGACCGAATGGGGCCTGGTGCTCGATGGCCTGATCCAGACCGACGCGGCCATCCACCCCGGGAACTCCGGCGGGCCGCTGCTCGACGGCCAGGGCCGCCTGATCGGCCTCAACACGGCCTTGGCCAGAGAGCCCGGCGGGACCGCCGCCTTCGGATTCGCGGTGCCCGTGGACAGCCTGGCGCGCTTGGTGCCCCAGATCCTCAGCCGGGGCAGCTTGCCCTGGGCCGGGATCGGCGTGCGGCTGCTCGAAGATCGCTCCGCGCGCGAGCTGGGGCTCGAAGGCGCCGTGGTCGCGGCGGTGCTGGATGGCTCGCCGGCCGCCCGCGCCGGGCTGCAGCCGGCGCGCATCTCGGATGCCGGGGATCTCGTCCCCGGCGATTGCATCCTGGCGGTCGACAGCCAGCCGGTGCGCGAGACCCGCGACCTGGCTTCGATCCTGGCGCGGCGCAGCGTCGGGGAGCGCGTGCGGGTCGCCGTGGCCAGGGAGGGGCGCACGCGGGAGGTCGAGCTGGAGCTCGGGGACGTGATGCCGCTCGATCCCGGGGAGCGCTGATCCCGTCGGGAAAGGTCGGCTCGGGCCCAGGCGACGCGTTGCCAGCGGGTCGGCCGGAGTCCTGGCGCGAGGCCTTCAGCCCGGCCGGGCCACGGCCAGGGGCTATGCCTCGATTTCCCCACGGGGCGCAGGTCGTGGGCCGCGGGCCGCTCGGTCCGGGCGAGCGCCGGGGCTACAGGAGCGCCGGGCCTTCGCAGTCTGGGCCGCGCAGGGACGCACTCGGGCGGGGCAGGCAAGACCCGCGGGCAGACCGCTGCTGGGATGCTTGCACCGTGCGCGGGAGCGCCCCTCGCTCCCCCCGAGCAGAATCGTCCCCATGCGACTCCTGGAGGCCCTGGCGATCGGCTTCGGCGGGGCCTACCGCGCCCTGGCCGACCTTCTCGATCAACCTGCTGGGCTGTTTCCTGACCGGCGCGCTCTCGGTCTGGCTGGCGCGCCGCGGCGCCGATTGGCCCCTGGCGCGCCCGCTGCTGGCGGTGGGTCTGCTGGGCGGATTCACCACCTATTCGGCCTTCGCTCAGGAAACCCTGGCCTTGCTGCGCGAGGGGTCCGGCCATCAGGCGGCCCTCTCGATCGCCGCCCACCTGGGCCTATGCCTGGGCGCCGCGGCCGCCGGAGGCGCGCTCGCCGGCGGGGTCTTCTCGGCGCGCTGACCCGCTCCGAAACGGGTCCACGCGGGCGAGCCCGCGTCGCGGCGCGCGCTGTGGGTCAGAGCTCCGGCACACGCCGCCAGCGGATGCCCGCGCTGGGGGCGAAGGTGCGCACCGGCCCCTCGGGGGTGGCCCAGTCGCCGGCCAGGATCGGTTCCGCGCAGCGCTCGAGGCGGATCTGACGGCGGTGTTCCGGCAGGCCGTAGAAGCGGGCCCCGAAGCGCGAAGCGAAGCCCGCCAGGCGCTCCAGCGCTCCTTCTTCGTCGAACACCTGGGCGTAGCAGGCCAGGGCGGTGGGGGCGTTGAAGACCCCGGCGCAGCCGCAGTCGTGTTCCTTGAGGGTCCGCAGGTGCGGGGCCGAGTCCGTGCCCAGGAAAAAGCGCGGATTGCCCGAGACCGCGGCGCGGCGCAGCGCCTGGCGATGGACCTCGCGCTTGGCCACCGGCAGGCAATACATGTGCGGGCGGATGCCGCGCTCGAACATCGCGTTGCGGTTGACCATCAGATGGTGCGGCGTGATCGTGGCCGCCGTGGGGCCGGGCGCCTCCTCGACGAACTGGACGCCCTCGCGGGTGGTCACGTGCTCGAGCACGATCTTGAGCGCCGGGAAATCGCGCCGCAGGGGCGCCAGCACCTGCTCGATGAACACGGCCTCGCGATCGAAGACATCGACCTCCGGCGCCGTGACCTCGCCGTGGACCAGGAGCGGCAGGCCTATCTCCTGCAGGCATTCGAATACCCGTCGGATGCGCCCGACGTGGGTCACGCCGGCATCCGCGTTGGTGGTGGCCCCGGCGGGGTACAGCTTGGCGGCGCTGAAGATCCCTGCCTGCCCGCCCGCGCGCAGATCGGCGACGTCGATGTTGTCGGTCAGATAGCAGGTCATCAGGGGCTCGAAATCCGAGCCCGCCGGCAGCAGCGCGCGGATGCGCCGGCGATAGGCCTCCGCGGCGGCCGCCGTGGTCACCGGCGGCTTGAGGTTCGGCATCACGATCGCGCGGCCGAAGTCCCGCACCGTCGCGGGCAGCACCGCGGCCAGCATGCGCTCATCGCGTAGGTGCAGGTGCCAATCGTCCGGAAGGGGGATCGTGATCGCGTCCACGGCCATGGCCGGACTCTAGCATCGGCGCTTGCGGCCCGGCCAGCCGCGGGCGTCGGCTGAGGGCTGGGCTTGCAGCGCGCGGCGCGCTTGCGCGCGGCCCCGCGAGAGGCCCTCGCCGCTCGCCTGCGGCCGCGGGCTCCGATCCGCGTGCTGCAAGCGGCGGCCCGGCAGGAGCGCGGCGCGCCAGGGCCGGCCCGCGCCGGGACCGCGCCGAGGTGCGGGAGCTCTGCGGCCCCTGCGGCTTCGGCCCCTGTGCACTCCCCTGGCCTCGTCAGCGCGGCGCGCCGCCGCGGGGCTGGGCCGTTCCTTCCTCGGGTTTGTCCTTGGCCTCGCTCCCCGGAACCAAGGCGGGGTTGGCGACGGGCTCGGGGCCGGCCACCTCGACCTGCTCCGGGCTGTCGAGCAGCAGCCGGAAGCTCTGGCCGCGGGTCTCCAGGCGCCCCCGGAAGAACAGGTAGTTCTGGGTGAAGGCCTCGCCGGCCCGGCGCTCTAGGTCCGCCACGTCGAAATCCGCCAGGCGGGCGGCCGGGATCACCACGCGCACGGCCCGCTCGCGCACCCCGCTGCGCAGCAGCAGGGTGCGGTCGCCGTTGTCCTCGCGGAAAACCTGATAGATCGTGCCGAAGACCCGCGCCGTGCGCCCTTCCGCGCAGGCGGCTGCGCACAGCACCAGGGACTCGGGCTCGTCGCAGGCGACCACTCCAAGCCCGTCGCGCGCGCGCTCGGCCCGAAAACGATCGATCGCCGCCGCGCGCGCATCCCACCAGGGCAGCAGGTCGGAGTAGGGCCTGACCGCGCTGGGCCGGCCCGGGTCGGCGCTGACGTTCGTGGCCGGGTTCCAGATGCCGCGTCGCTCCGCGCGGGCCAGGGCTTGGGCCGCTTGGAACTCGGCGTGGGCCAGCTCCGAGTTGCCGTATTTGTTGAAGTAGGGGCTGATGCCGAGCCGCACCAGCAGCAGGTTGAAGTCGAGGCCATCGGGCAGCAGCGCGTGGCACAGCAGGCGACCGTAGACGTCGTAGCGGGCCACCCCGTCGGGATAGACCAGGCCGATCTGCGGCTTGCCCTCCACGCTGGCGCGGGCGGGGAAGTAGGCCTTGGCCCATTCGGCCGAGGCCTGCCCGAAGACGGTCTCGGGCTTGGTGGGGTCGGGCTGGCCCCGGTTGCTGAACTTCTCCTCCGTGTCGACGCAGACCAAGCGCAGCTTGACCCGCTGGCCGTCCATGCGGATGTGCAGGGTGTCCCCGTCGACGACCTCCAATACCTCGTAGAGCACGTCGGGGGGCACCGCGGGGCGGGCCGCGAGCAGCTCGGCCTCGATCTGGCGGTCGATCGGCTGCGCGGCGTTCGGGTAATTGCCGGGGCCGGCCTGTGGCGCGGCGGGGGCGGGAGCCTGGGGCGGCGCCGCGGGGGCCTGGGCTGCGCCGAGCGCGGGGGGGGCCCACAGCCAAAGTCCGAGCAGCCAGGCGAGCGGGAAGCGGGCTGTGGGCGACGGGCGCTGGCCGAGAGGGAGCATGGAGCCGGGGGAGCGGGCTTCTGGGTCCGGTGGGCCCACAGCATACTCGGGGGCCTCCGGCCTCGCCGGCGCGACCCATGCAGAGCCAAAGCCCCACCGAGCCGAACGACTTCCACCGCGGCGCCCCCTCCGATCTTTCGGTCACCACGCGCCGAGCGGTCTCCCTGCGCGGGCAGACCGCCAGCCCCGGCATCGTCCTGGCCCCCCTGCATCTCAAGGATTTCGATCTGGACGCCCTGGGCGGCCGGCGCATTCCGCGCGACCGGGTCGAGCGCGAGCTGGAGCGCTTCCGGGCGGCCCTCTCGGGCGCCGAACAGCAACTCGGCGCGCTGCGCCAAAGCGTCGCCGGGCGGCTTTCCGAGGCGGACCTGCGCATCCTCGACACGCACCTGGCGCTCCTGCAGGACGGCGTGTTCATCGCCGACGTCGAGCGCCTGATCCTCGAGAAGCACTACGCCCTCGAAGCCGCCATCGCCAAGGTGGTCGGGGACTTCGATCGCATCTTCAAACTGGTGCAGAGCGAGCGCCTGCGCCAGAACGCGGTCGATCTGCGCGATGTGGGCATCCGCGTGCTGCGCAATCTGTCGCCGGAACCGGCCGAGCCGCGCGCCGACGGGCTGGCCGACGGCCGTTACGTGCTGGTGGCGCGCGAGCTGTCGATCGTGGACATGTTCAGCCTCGACAATCAGCACGTCGCCGGGATCGCCACGGAGGAGGGCTCCCTGGCGGCCCACGCGGCGATCTTCGCGCGCTCGCTCGGCATCCCGACCCTGGTGGGTGTCAAAGGCCTGCTCGAAAAGGCCAGCGAGGGCCTGCCCGCGCTGCTCGACGCCAGCGAGGGCTTCATCTGTTTCGATCCCGACGAGCGCCTCAAGGCCCAGTTCCAGCGCCAGCCGCGACCCAGCGTCCCGACGGGGTCCGGCGGCGGGCAGCGCGCCACCCGAGACGGCGTCCAGGTCGAGCTCTCGGCCGTGTGCGGCTCGCTTCCCGAGGTCGAGTTGGCCGCGCGCGCAGAGGCCGCGCGCATCTCGGTCTATCGCACCGAGCTGCTGTTCCTGATCGACGCCGAGCGCCCCCGCCGCGAGGCGCTGGTGCTGCACTATCGAGCGGTGCTCGAGGCCGCCGCCGGCGCCCCGGTGACCTTCCGCCTGCTGAGCCACGAGGCCGACCGCTCCGGCAGCCGGCCCGGCCTCGAGCGGCCCGAACCCAATCCCCAGCTCGGGCTGCGCGGGGTCCGCCACCTGCTGGCCCTGCCGGCCCTGCTGGAGCTGCAGCTCGAGGCGCTGCTGCTGGCCGCCCACGGCCATCAGGCGCGCCTGGCGATCCCCTTCGTGGTCGACCTGGGCGACTTCCGGGCGGTGCGCGACGCGCTGGTGGCCGCGCGCCAGGCGCTCAAGAAAGAGGGCCTGACCCCGATCGACGACATCCCCCTGGGGGTCGTGCTCGAGACGCCCGCCAGCCTGTGGGGGCTCGAAGACCTGTGCCGCGAGGCCGATTTCGGCATCCTGGCCCTGGGTTCCCTGAGCGAGCTGGCCCTGTGCGCCGATCGCGCCGCGCCGGCCCTGGCGGGTCGCTTCGAGCGCCTGCATCCCTTCGTGTTGCGGGCCGTCGAGCGCGCCCTGCAGGCGGCCGCCGAGCGCCGCTTCGAGCTGACCGTCGTGGGCTCGGCCCTCGAACGCCAGAAGGACCTCGAGATCGTGGTGGCCCTGGGCGCGCGCCGCCTGGGACTGCCGCCGGTGGCCTTCGGGGCCGCCGCCGCCGCCCTGGCGGACCTGCGCCTCGATCAGTCCGAGCCCAAGGCGCGGGCGGCCCTGCGCGCCGGGCGCATCGAGGAGCTCGAGTTCCGCGCCGAGAACCTGCGCGAGGGCTACCTAGCGCGCTGAGCTCCGGCCGCTCCGCGGGCGCGCCTTGAAGGACCGTTTCGGAGCGGGGGCTCCGCGAGCCGGCCCCCTGCGGCGCTCACCCGGCGGTTTCGACCCGCACGGCGGGACCGCCCTGGACCACCCGCGCCAGGCGCCCGTGGCCGCCGCCCGTGGCGCGCTGCAGCTCCCGCGCCATGGCTTCGGCCACCTCCTGGCCGCGGCCCTGGGGGCACAGGGCCAGCAGCGCCGAACCGGCCCCGGACAGGGTCGCGCCGAAGGCCCCCGCGGCGCGGGCCGCCGCGAAGGCGGCCCCCGAGCCGGGCAGCAGCGGCAGGCGGTAGGGGACGTGCCAGCGGTCCTCGAGGCCGGCGGCGAGCAGGTCGCCGCGGCCGCTGGCCAGTCCGCTCAACAACAACGTCAGGCGGCGGGCGTTGAAGACCGCGTCCTCGCGGGAAATGGAGCGCGGCAGCACGCCGCGGGCGGCCGGGGTGAAGAGCGGCTGGTCGGGCCAGGCCAGGGCGAATTCGATCGATTGCGAGAGCGGCAGGGGCAGAACTGTGACATGGCCCTCCGGATGGGGGCAGGAGGCCACCGCCCCGCCGAACAGGGCGGCCCCGACGTTGTCGGGGTGCCCCTCGAATTCGAGGCCCTGGGCCAGCAGCCGGGCGCGGTCGGGGGCCAGGTCGCCGGCCAGGGCGCGCCCCAGCAGCAGGCCGGCCACGGTGGCGGCGCCGCTCGAGCCGATGCCGCGGCCGATCGGGATCTCGCTGGCGATGCTCAGGCGGCCCGCGGGCTGCGTCCCGAGCGCGGCCACCAGGCAGCCCAGCAGGCGATCTTCGGCGGGCGCCGGCCAGCCGGGGGGCGCCTCCACCGAGAGGCCCGCGCCGTCTTGGCCGCGCTGAAAGCGCGCTTCGAGGAACAGATCCAGGGCCACCCCCAGCTGGTCGAAGCCCGGTCCCAGATTGGAGGTCGAGCCGGGAACGCGCACCCGGAGGGCGCTCCAATTCGAAGGCAGGGGCTGGGACACGGCGGGCGGCCTGTTCAGGTTCGCGGGGCGAGGTTATAAGCTCTCCGCCCCCCAAGGCGGCCGACCGGCTGCCCAGCGCCGCGACGGCGTGCTTCCGATGCGCCCGAATCCCGAGGAATACGAACGCTTCTGCTCGCGGCTCTCCCGCGTGGCCGGGCTCGAACTGCAGCCCTCCCACGGCGCCTGGGTGCTGATCAAGCACCAAGATCCCGAGAGCTTCGCGCGCCGCCTGGAGGCCTTGACCTACCCGGGGGCCGTCAGCGTTCCGCAGCACCTGGCCAACACGGTGCGCATCCCGGTGCGGGAGCCCAAGCAGAACGAGGCCGTTTTGGCGGGCATCGTGGCGCTGATGGGCGAGCTCGAGCAGGATCCGGAATCCCTGCAGAACGGTCCCGCCGAAGAGGTGGAGTGACCCGCGCCGGCTCCCGGCAGGCGGCCGCGCTGCGCGGGCCCCGGGCGAGTGCGTGCGCATCGCGCCTGTCGGCGCGCGCGCCTTTCGAGTAGTCTCCCGCCCCGGCCACGCCCAGCCCCCCGACGCATGCCGCCGCGCACCCTCGAGCAGACCCCCGCCGACGCTTCCTCCAGCAACCCGAGCCAGGCGGCCCTGCCCGCGGCTCGCTCGCGATCAGCACAGGCCCCCGCGGCGCCGAAAGCGCGCCCGGCGCGGACCCCCGGCGGCCGTGCGGCCGTGCCGGTGGAGCTGGTCGGCGGCAGCCTGGAGCCGAGCGCGCCCAAGCGCCGCAGCGGCGCGGGTCCAAAGGCCGCGCGAGCGACCAAGACCGGGGCGGGCAAAGCGGGCCAGGCCGCCGCGCGCCCGTCCGGCGCTTCGTCCGCGAAGCCTTCCAGGGCTTCCAAGGTCGCGAAGGCGCCCAAGGCCGCCAAAACCGCCAAAGCGGTCAAGACCGGCAAGGCCGCCGAAACCGCCAAGACCAGCAAGGCCACCCGCTCGGCCGCCGCGGGCGCCGCTGCCGGCCCGCGCCAGCGTCGCACCAAGGCCCGCGCCGGAGGCGGCCGCGGTCCCTCGCGGTCGGCCAAGGCGGTCTACACCGCGGAGAGCGCCGATCCCCACGAGCTCTACCAGCTGGCCGTGCAGAGCCCCGGGGTCGACGCCGCCTTCCTGGCCAAGCTGTTCAAGAAGCTGCGCGGCCGCGAAGCGCGCCACGTGCGCGAGGACTTCTGCGGCACGGCCTACTTCGTGTCCGCCTGGCTGCGCCGCAACCGCGAGAACACCGCCGAGGGCTATGACATCGACGCCGCCACGATCGAGTGGGGCAAGGGCCACAACTTCGCGGGCGTCCCCGAGTGGGAGCGCCGCGCCGAGCTGTACGCCGAGGACGTGCGCCGGCCCTCCCGTCGTCGTCCGGATCTGCGCTTTGCGCCGAACTTCTCCTGGATGATCTTCACCGAGCGCGCGGTGATGGTCGACTACTTCCGGTCGGTGCACGCCGACCTGGCCGAGGACGGGCTGTTCGTGTTCGACATCTACGGCGGCTGGGAAGCGGCCGAGGAGATGGAGGAGAAGCGCCGGATCGACGCGGGTTTCACCTACATCTGGCAGCAGAAGGCCTATCACCCGGCCTCCGGCTTCTACCACTGCGCGATCCATTTCCAGTTCAAGGACGGCAGTCGCCTCGACAACGTCTACGACTATCGCTGGCGGCTGTGGAGCTTGCCCGAGGTGATCGACATCCTGAAGGACGCCGGATTCAGCCGCGTCGACAGCTACTGGGAAGGCACGGACCCGGACGGCGTCAGCGGCAACGGCGTCTTCAAGCTCGACCCCCGCGGGGAGAACTGCCCCGCCTGGGTCACCTACGTGGTCGCCCAGCGTTGAGCCGGGGGCCCCGCGGCTCGGGCGCGGGCCGGATTTCTGGCCGGGCCGGTGCAGCCGTTTGCTGGCTGGGCGAGCAGCGCGGGCGGCTCGGCTGGCCGGCCGGCTCCTAGGCCGGGCGTGCGGGCCGAGTCCGGCGCCCGCCCGGACCGTGCCTCCGCTGCGCCCGGAGCCCGTCGGCGGGGCGGCCAGATCGATCGCAGCGACCGGGGAGAGGTGCGGGCCGGCCGCCAGGGCCAACCGATGGCCGGGCCCAGGCAGCCCGGCCGGCTCGTATGGCGGTCCGGGCACCGGCCGGGACGGTCTGCTCTGGCCCTTCGAGCGGGGCACCAGGATTTCGATTCCCTGTTCGCGTTTCGTCGGGCCTTTCTGCGGGGGGCGTGCCGCCCCGCCCGCTTCCCCGGGGGACTTCGGGCTCCGTGGCCGGCGGGACCGCTGCGGAGCCCGGCCACGAGCTTTCCGCGCTGCACCTCGGGCCGCGCAGTTCCCTCCGGGAGCCGACTGGGAGCCAGGCCCCGCCGGACGCGGCGGCGATCCGCCGCGCCCCTGGTGCCGCTGACCGGCCGGCCTTGGTCCCTGGAGCACGCCGGGGGAGCTTCGCCGCGACCCAAGGGGCCCGTCAGATCCGCTCGCTGGGCCGAAACCCCGGGCCCTGCCGAGGCTATGCTGCTTGGATAGCCTTTCGGCCTCTCGCCGACCGGCCGTGGGGGTGCCCGCCCCCGCTACCTCACCCGAATCCCGCCATGCCTTCGCGTTCTTCGCCCCTCCATGGGGCTGGCGCCCCCCAACTGGCCGGTAAGTCTTTCCGCGCCCTCGCTTGGCTCCTGCCCCTCGGGCTGCTCGGCGCCTGCGGCGGGCCGGAACCGGCCGGCCTGTTGGACCAGGCTCCCTCCCAGATCGGGGCCCCCAACGCCAAGCCCGGCCAGACCGGGCTGTTCAACGGCGCCCAGTATCTGGTGGACACGCATCAAGGCGGCGCAGGGCAGGAGGTGCGCATCGAGCGCCTCTACTGGGGTCGTTTGGTGGACATCTACGACACCCAAGCTGGCACGGGCGTCGAGCGGCTGGTGTACCCCGACATCGTGATCGCCGAGGCGATCACGGACGAGCCGGGCCAATGGGCTTTGACGGCCAGCCCGCTGACCGGCAAGACGCTGCTGCGCATCGAGGCGGAGAACACCAGCGATCCGGACGATGAATTCGACCAGCTGGTGCTGGCTGCCCAGGCCTCCGTCGGAGTGATCTCGCCCAAGGGGGTCGGCCTGGGTGTCTCACCGCCCTTCTCGGTGGTGGCGCGCAATTCGGCTCTGGTGATCCAGTTCGACGACCTGATCGACGCGGACACGATTTCGCTGAACGACTCGGTCCGCTTGGTGGTCGGGAATCCGCCGGTGACGCCCTTCGACGCGCGCCTGCTGGTGGACCAGAACCACGGCGGGATCAGCTCCATCGACGGCGAGTTCCACAGCTCGCGCCTGATCGTCGACCTGACGATCAGCGAGTTCGAACAAGCGGCCCTCCCGGCGCCGCTTTCCGTCAACAGCCTGGGCCTGCCCGCCAGCAGCGCCGTGCTGCAGGCCAATTTCGCCGTGCGGCTGCCGACCCTGATCGATCCGGCCGTGGGGCAATTCGAGGTGCTGACCAACGTCAAGGGGCGCGCCCTGGCGGTCAGCGACAACGGGCCCCTGGACCTCGGCTCCTCGACCGCGGACGTGGTGCGCTCGATGCGCTCGGGCAACTCCGCTGACCCGAGCAACGGATTCCTGAGCGACCTCTCCCGCCCGAGCATCCTCGGACGCCAACCGATCCAGATCACCTCGGCCACGGCGGTCGTCGGGGGCCAGCCCGGCTACGACTTCCTGATCGGTTACAGCTACAACACCTCCGCCTGCGCGATCGAGCCGGCGGTCGGCGACGTGATCAAGGCCGGCTCCCAGCTGCAGCTCGAAGTGGTCGCCACCGGGTCCCTGAGCTCCGGGGTCGTCACGGGCCTGCAGGTGCGCGTGCCCGGCACCGCCCTGCCCCAGAGCAGCGGGACCTTGACCGGCCCCGGCATCTTCACCACCGCCTGGCGCAACACCCTGAGCTCCACCCTGGCGCCCTGCTTCGTGCGCTTCTCGCCGGATCCGGCCACCCCGCCGAACCTGGGAGTCTCCCCGGACGCTCAGGTGGTGCTCGAGTTCTCGGAGCCGATCGAACCCTCGACGGTGCGGCCCTTCGAGAGCATGTTCGTGCGCAACACCTCCGGCTCGGTGGTCAACTTCCGCGACTTCGTGGTGGGCGACGTGCTGGCCTCGACGGGCATCCAGCTGTTCCGCTTCCAGCCCCTGGCCGGGTTCAACCACCAGCAGGGCTCGACCGAGTCCTACTTCCTGAACCTGGTCTCCTCCAAGGCGGAGGGCGGCTCCCTGGTCGGGATCGGCGACCTCTCGGGCAACCCCCTGGAGGCGGTGCTGCCCCCGGTCACCTTCCAGATGGCCGCCTCGGCCCCGAACACACGCAGCGCAGGCTTCGCGCTGCGTTTCGGCGCCACCAGCGAGGATGAATTCGCCGGCGCTGACCTGCGCGGCCAGTTCACCTACGACGTCAACGCGGGCTCGATCCGGCCGCGGCCCTTCTCGCGCTTCTCGCTGGTCGCCGACCGCACCGTGCCGATCGTTGGCGCGATGACGATCTCCACCGTCGGCCTGCAGGAGCCCCTGTCCAACCTGGGCAGCCGCCTGCATGCGATGTGGCGTCACTGCGATGTGGGCCTGCCCCAATTCATGCTCCAGGAGGACAAGTTCCCCAACCTGGACGTGGAAGGCATCTCCTTCTCGCCAATCGGCGGTCAGGTCACGGCGACCTTCTATCCGCAGTTCGAGATGCAGGTCGGCCACAGCGACCGAATTCCCGATGAGGTCTTCGACCCGCTGACCCTGACGCCCTTCTATCCGGGCTCGGGTCTGTTCGACACGGCGACCTTCATCGAGAACTTCCTCAAGGATCCCGCGTCGGGGCCCAAGATCGTCCACCCGCGGGCCAAGGGCTTCCTGGTCTCGGCCTCCGAAGTGTTCGTCTCGCCGAGCAACACGACCATGGTCCACTTCCCGTGGAACCGCAACGTCGCTCCCGAGGACAAGACCTACTTCACCTGGCGCGACACCGCCGTGCAGACCTGGGGCGGGCGCACCCAGAACGGGGCCACCATGACCCACCCCGGTGTGCCGGTCACCAACGAAGTCGGCCTGTCTGGCATCGGCATCCCCGGCGACCAGTACGGCATCTTGATCGACATGGTCAACAACCCGGGGCCCCCCGGGAAGATCACCCCGGCGGGCGTGCCCACCGTGGGCTTGCCGCTGCTGATGGAGTTCCGCTGCTATCCGGGCGAATCCCTCTCGGTCAACACCTTCGACGTGTCGACCCTGATGCCCGTGCCCAGCCGGCCCTTCGTGCGCGCCTTCTCGACCGGCGGCTTCAGCCAGACGGGCGCTCCGGTGATCAAGGACCCGGACGCTCAGAGCAGCCCCAACGGCGGTTTCATCAACACCCCGGCCCAGGGCGGCACCGTCGGCCAGGCCACGCCGCCGCGCGACAACTCGGTCTACATCGGTCAGCTCGACCTGCTGACCCGGGTTTCGCGCGTCCACACGGTCGTGTTCAACTCGAACCAGGCCAACCCGGACTACGTGGGCGCGGTGCTCGAGCCCAAGTCCAACCTGCAGCCCGCCGGCACGTCGGTCTCGCTGGCCTTCCGCGGCCACGATGCGGCCACCCTGCCGCCGAACTCGCCCTACCTGGACACCAACCTGATGGATGTCTATGGCGAGCCGGTCCTCGCGACCAACGCGCTGATCCTCAACAACCCGACCTGGAACGAGAACATCAACGCCAACGACCAGCAGCGCTTCATTCAGATCCGCATCACCTTCGTGTCCAACCCGGTCACGGAGCTGTCCCCGACCCTTTCGGGCCTGGGGGTCGCCTGGCGGTTCTGATTCCGCGGCAGACTGCGGCGGCCGCAGGGGCACGGGATCGGCAGCGCGCGCCGATCCCTGGCTGAAGCGGCGCGAATGGCAAACGAACACGACCCGGGCGCAGCCCGGGTCGTGTTTTTTCGCCGATGCGGACCTTCGGGCCTCTGGGAATCCGCTGGGCTATCGGGGATCGGCCCGCCTGGCTTCCTGGACGGCAGCGCGCAGGTCCAAGGGCCTGCGGAGGAACCCGAAAGCGTCTCGGGTCTTCGATGCCCACAGGAGTCTTCGGGGGCCCTCCGCGGCCGGCTCCGCGCCGAGGAGCTTCCGGTTCAGCGGGTAGGTTTTTCCGGCTCTGTGCGTGAGAGGTCCAAAAAGCGGCCGAGTTCGGGTGACTCGAAGCTCGGTTCCAAGCTCGGGGGCATGCTGGAGGCAGTCACGCGGGCCTCGCCGCCGGGGCCTGCGAGCCACACGGAACCCCGGCAAGGCCAGCGGGACCTGCCTCGCCCCGCGCTGCCCCTTTGCCCGGATCTGGGCATGAGCCGCTGAATCCGGCGGCCGATGAGGATCGAAGCCTCCCGCGGTCTCAATCCTGGAGCCCCTATGCGACACACCCTGATCGGCCTCCTCACCTGCCTTTGCATCGAAGCCCAAGCCGCTGGGGAGTCGGCGCTTGTAGGCCCGGAGGTGGCGGCCCCGTTCGCGCCGCTCGAAGAGGAAACGGATTCGGAGTACCTCTCGGATTTCCTGGTGTTCGTCGGCGGGGACGCACAAGGCCGGGTCCTGCTGGCGATCGACTTCAACCGCGGTCGCAAGGGCGAGCGGCTGCGCGGCGAGCAGTTCGTGGCCCTGCACGTCGAGGGGCAAGGCTGGCAGGAGGTCGGCGGTCGCAGCGACCTGACGATCGGGGATCTGCAGGAGCTACCGGGGTCCCCAGACTGGACCGTCGCCGGGGATCGCCAGGAGGGCTTCCGCGTCACAGGGGTCAAGCGCGGCATCGAGCTCACCACCGCACGCCTGGACGCCGTGGCGATCCACAGCCGGGCGTCGGACCTGTTCAGCACCGGCACGGGCAGCGGCACGCTGCGCTTTGGCGAGCGCAACCTGACCGGCGTCGTGCACCACGAGTATTGCTTCCTGCGCGGCATC
>JBIKLM010000328.1:0-5134 GCA_044359835.1 Planctomycetota bacterium | reverse complement strand
CGCGCCCTGCTCCAGCGCCTGTTCGCCCGCGGGCGGGCGATCCCGACCTGGTCCAGCGAGAGCGAGCGCTTCGTGGCGCCCGGCTGCCGCCGACTCGACAAGGAGCGCGGGCTCCTGGCCTGCGGCGGCGCGGTGGCCCTCAACCTGCCGCGGCTCGCCCGGCGCGCCGGCGCGGGCCGCGAGGAGCGCTTCTTCGAGGACCTGTTCGGGCTGCTGTCCCTGGCCCTGGAAGCCTGCCGTTCCCTGCGCCGCGTCCAGGAGCTGGTGCACGGCGCGCGCCTGCCCCAAGCGGGGCGCGGCCGCCTGGCGCCGCGCCTGTCCTACGCGGTCGTGCCGGTGGGCCTGACCGAGGCCCTGCGCCTCTTGGGCGACGGCGAGGTCGATCCCGAGCAGGGCGCGCGCGTGCTCGGCTTGATGGGCGACGTGTGCGCGCGCCTCGGCGATCCGGGCGCGCCGCGCATCGTGGTCAGCCCCTTCTTCGGCGATCGCGCCCGGCTGCGCTTCGCCTACCTCGACGGCGAGGAGCGCCTGGCCGCGCGCCAGCCCGGGCTGTTCGACGCCACCGAAGCGCGCCTCGCGGGCGAGGTGGCCGAGGCCTATTCACGCGGCTTCGAGTGCCGCCAGGCGCGCTCCTGGCGTCCGGGCGAGGCCGAGGCCGAGCTCCTGCGCACAGTCCCGAGCGGGGCCCTGTTCCCACCCTTGCTCGACCCGCTCGAGCTGGCTCGCTCCGGCGAGCCCAATGCCTACGATCGGTACATGGCGGCGCGGGCGCGTCAGCGCCACGGCCAGGACCGCGCGCTGCTGCCGATCGAGGCGCCGATCGCACCGGAACGCCCGCGCCTGCGGCTGGTGCGGCGCTCGGCCGCCGGTTCCCTGGCGCCGACCGCTCCCGATCCGGTCGCCGACGCACCCGACGAAGCCACCGTCCCCGGCCGCCCCGAGGATTCGCCTTCCTGACCCCGCGCATGCGCCTCAAACGGCTCGAACTGTTCGGCTTCAAGTCCTTCGCCGATCGCACGCAGCTCGACTTCCCGCACGGGGTGACCGGCATCGTCGGTCCCAACGGCTGCGGCAAGAGCAACGTCGTCGACGCGGTGCGCTGGGTGCTGGGCGAAACCCGCCCGACCTCGATGCGCGGCGGCGAGATGACCGACGTGATCTTCAAGGGCTCGACCTCGCGCCCGGCCATGTCCCTGGCTGAGGTGACCCTGGTGCTCGACAACGCCGGCGGCGAGATCCCGACCCACGGCGCCGAGGTGGCGATCACGCGCCGGGTGCACGGCTCCGGCGAGGGCGAATACGAGATCGACGGCGGCCGCGTGCGCCTCAAGGACGTCAAGGACCTGCTGTTCGACACCGGGCTCGGCAGCCGCGGCTACGCGGTGCTCGAGCAGGGCCGCATCGACGCGGTGCTGTCCGCCAACCCCCTGGACCGCCGCGCGATCTTCGAGGAGGCCGCCGGCGTCAGCCGCTTCCGGCAGCGCCGCAAGGAGGCCGAGCAGCGCCTCAAGAAAGTCGATCAGGACACCGAGCGGCTGGACGACGTGCTGCGCGAGCTCGAATCCCGCTCGCGCTCGCTCAAGATCCAGGCCGGCAAGGCCGAGCGTTTCCTCGAGGTGCAAACCGCCTGGCGCGAGCGCGGCGTGCGCCTCGGCGTGGTGCAGGTCGAGCGCCTCGAAGACCGGCTCGGGGAGCTGCGCACGATCCTCGCGGCGCGCCACACGGAGGGCGCCGGGCATCGCGAGCGGCGCCTCGATCTGGAGCAGGACCTGGAGCGCCGCGAGGCCGAGCGCGCCCAGGTGGCCGAGGCCGCGGACCAGGCCTCGCGCCGCTTGGGCGAGCGCATCGCCGAGCAGTCGGCGCTCGAGGAGCGCGCCGTGCAGCTGGCCGCGCGCGCGCGCTCGGCCGAGCACAGCGCCGACCAGGAGACCTTGCGCTGGAACGAGCTCGAGCAGCGCCGCGTCGAGCGGCAGAGCGAGCTGGCGCGCATCGCCCAGGAGGCCGAGCAGGCCAGCGCCGAGGCGGAGCGGGCCGCGGCCCAGGCGGAGGCCTTGGTGGGCTCGCGCGAGGAGGCCAGCCGGCGCTATCGCGAGGCGCGGCGCGCTTCCGAAGAGCACAGCGAAGTGGTCCAGGAGTGGCTGCGCCAGAAGACCGCGGCCCTGCACGAGGAGCGCGCCCTGGCGGGTTCCCTCGAGCCCCTGGCCCAGCGCCAGAGCGCGGCCCTGGCGCGGCGCGAAAAGGCCACCCAGCAGGCGGCGGACAGCCAGCGCCAGAGCGACGAGGCGCGCCAACAGCGCGCCGCCCAGGCGGCCCTGGCCGAGGAGCGCGAGCGGGTTCGCGCCGAACTGGACGCCGCCGTGGCGCGCGGCCGCGGCGAGGAACAGCGCCTGGCGGCGGCGGTGCAGAGCCTGTCCGTGGAGCGCGCGAGCCTCGACAGCCGCATCGCCGGCCTGCTGGACTGGGAGCGCGAGCGCGAGTTCTGGAACGAGGGCGCGGCGCGCCTGGCGGACGCGGCGCGGGGCAAGGCCAAGGACCCCGAGCTGGCGCGGCTCGGGCAGGGCCTGGCGGGCCTCTTGGCCGATCGCCTGTCGGCGCCGACGGCCTATGCGCGGGCCCTGGACACGGCCCTCGGCAGCGCGGCCCAGGCGCTGGTGCTCGAATCGCCCGAGCGGGCCGTCGAGATCGCCGCCTGGCTGAAGAGCAAGGGCCTCGGCCCGGTGCAGCTGATCGCGCCCGAGCTGCTGAACCGCGGCCGCTGCGAGCCCGCGCCCCCGGAGATGCCCTACGGCTATCGCGATCGGGTGATCGGGCTGTTGTACGACCAGATCGAGGTGCATCCGGACCTGATCTCGGTCGTGCACGTGATGTTGTGCGACTGCTTGCTGGTCCAGGATCTCGATGCGGCCCTGGGCTTGACCGAGGCACTGCCGGGCTGGCGCCTGGTGACCCCTGAGGGCGACCTGGTCAGCTCGAGCGGCGTGATCGCCGGGCAGAAGGAGGTCACCCGGGGCGCCATCGGCCGGCGCGCCCAGGCCCAGGAGCTGACCCAGGCCCGCGCGCGGATCGATGCAGATCTCGCCAGCGCCCAGCAGAGCCTGGCGGCCCTCAAGCTCGAGCTGCAGGGGCTGGTCGCCGCCCAGCGCGAAGCCCAGGAGACCCTCAGCCAGACGCGCGCCGCCCTGGCCCGCGCCGAGGCGGACCAGCGCAGCAGCGAAGCGCGCGTCCGGGACCAGTCCCGCAATCTGGAGGAGGCCAACCAGCAGGTCGAGAGCCTGGCCCAGGAGCGTGCGCGCCTCGAGGGGCGCCTGGCCGAGGTGGGCCAGCGCCGCGAGGCCGCCGAGCGCCGCTTCCAGCTCGAGAACGAGGCCCTGCAGGCCCTCGAGGCCGCCCGCCAGGCGATCGAGCAGCAGCGCGACGAGTCCAACCGCGAGGAGGCCCGCGCGCGGGTCGAAGCCACGCGCCTGGCCCAGCTGGCCCAGGGCCTGCTGCAGCGCCGCAGCGTGCTCGAGCGCGCCCGCGAGGAGCTCGACCGCGAGCAATCGCGCTGCGCGGCCCAAGGCCAGGCGCAGCGCCAGCTGGCCGGCGAGATGTCGGTCGAGCTGGCCAGCCTGGTCGAGCGCCAGGGGGGCCTCGCCGAGGAGCGCCAGGCCGCCGAGGCGGCCCTGGCCGAGGCCCGCGAGCAGGAGCGCCAGCAGCGCTCCGCCATCGAGGCCGCCCGGCGTGCTGCCGATGAGCTCACGCGCCAGCTCGAGCGCCATCTGAGCGAGACCTCGGAGCTGCAGCTGGAGGCCCAGCGCCTCGAGCTGGCCCTGGACGAGATACTGCGCCGCCTGGTGGAGGACTTCGGCATCGATCGCGCCAAGCTGGCCGAGCTGGCCCCCGACGTCGTCGACGCGGAGCAGCGTGAAGCCCTGGCGCCCGCGGGCGCGCTCGAAGCGCTGGAGGCCGAGGTGCAGGAATTGCGGCGCCAGCTCGATCGCCTGGGTCCGGTCAACCTGGAAGCGGTTCAGGAGCTCTCCGAGGTCAGCCAGCGCCTGGGCTTCCTGAGCGAGCAGCGCAAGGACCTGGCCAACGCCAAGGCCGAGCTGATGGAGGCCCTCTCGACGATCAACTCGGAGAGCGAGCGCCTGTTCCTCGAGACCTTCGAGGAGATTCGCAAGCACTTCCAGACGATCTTCCGCCAGCTGTTCGGCGGCGGCAAGGCCGACATCGTGCTGCTGCAGGATCAACCGGTCCTCGAGGCCGGCATCGAGATCTCGGCCCGTCCCCCCGGCCGCGAAACCCTGCCGATCGGGCTGCTCTCCGGCGGGCAGCGCACCATGACCGCCCTGGCGCTCCTGTTCGCCGTGTTCCAGTCGCGGCCCAGCCCCTTCTGCGTGCTGGACGAGGTCGATGCGGCCCTCGACGACGCCAACGTGGGCCGTTTCCTGGGGATGCTCGAAGGCTTCCTGACCAGCACCCAGTTCATCGTGGTGACCCACAACAAGGGCACCATGGCCGCCTGCCAGCGTCTCTACGGCGTGACCATGGAGACCAAGGGCGTCTCGCGGCGCGTCTCGGTCGAGCTGTCCGAGGTCGACGCCTTCGTGCCCGAGGTCACCGGCGACGCCCAGAAGGCCATCGCCGCCCGAGACAGCGCGCGCGAGTCGGCCGGCGAGGAGGAAGTCGAAGTCGAAGTCGACGGCCCTGGCGTCCGCTCTGGGCGACCGGCGCCCGCCCGGCCTGCTTGGACCGCGGCCGAGCGTCGCGACGCATCGAACGACGGGCCGAGCCTCGGCAGCGGCACCTCCGAGAGCGTTCGCGAAGCCGGCGAGGCGCTCGAGCTCGAGGCCCTCGAGGCCCAGCAGGGCGAAGGGGAACCGGGCGGCGAGCCGCAGGTCGAGCTCCAGCCGCGGCCCCGCCGCGGCGCTGGGCGCGGCCAGAAGGCGCCCGCCAGCCCGGCGGATTGACCGGCGGGCCGGCGGGTGAGCCGGTCGGACAGGCACCGAATCGCGCCCCCCCGGTCCGATGGCCCTCGGGCCGGCCCCGGGCTCGAGCCCGGGGGGCCAGCCCGCCCAGACCCCGGGGCGTCCCGGAACTGGGGCAGGCCGAAGGCGGTGGCTCAGGCGGCGCTTCGAGGGACCCAGGGCCCCGC
>JBIKLM010000327.1:0-5147 GCA_044359835.1 Planctomycetota bacterium | reverse complement strand
CTTCGTCCTGCTTGGCCTTGGCGAATTCGACGATCAGGATCGCGTTCTTGGCCGCCAGGCCGATCAGCACGATCAAGCCGATCTGCGTGAAGATGTTGTTTTCGCCGTGGGTCAGGATCAGGCCGGCGAAGGCCGAGAGCAGGGTCAGCGGCACGATCAGCACCACCGCCAGGGGCAGCCGGAAGCTCTCGTACTGCGCCGCCAGCACCAGCAGCACCAGCAGGATGCTGAGCGGGAACACGAACACCGCTGAGTTGCCCGCCAGGATCTTCTGATAGACCAGGCCGGTCCATTCCAGCTTGAGGCCCGGCCCGAGCACCTGGCCGGCCAGGTCGGTGATCGCCTGTTCGGCCTGGCCCGAGGTCTTGCCGGGCTTGGGGCCGCCGTACAGCTCCGCGGCGGGATAGCCGTTGTAGCGCGGCACCCGGTCGGGGCCGTAGGAGGTCTTCACATCCACCACGGCGCCCAGCGGGACCATCTCGCCCGCCTGGTTGCGCGTGCGCAGGGCCTCGATGTCGGCCGGATCGTCGCGGAAGGGCGCGTCCGCCTGGGCGATCACCTGGTAGGTGCGCCCGAAGCGGTTGAAGTCGTTGACGTACAGGGAGCCCAAGTAGACCTGCATGGTCTCGAACACGCCGGCCAGCGGCACCCCCTGGATTTTCGCCTTGGCGCGGTCGACCTCCGCTTCGAGCTGCGGCACGTTGATTTGGAAGCCGCTGAACACGTCCTTGAGGTCGGGGTGCTGGGAGGCCGCGCCCACCAGACCCCAGGCCCCGTTGTACAGGGCCTCGAAGCCCAGGCTGGCGCGGTCCTCCACATACAGCTCGAAGCCGCCGATCGTGCCCAGGCCCATCACCGAAGGCGGCGGCACGCAGAACACGAGGGCCTCCTGGATCGAGCTGAACTTTTGCGTCAGGCTGCCGGCGATGGCCGGCCCGGCGAGCTCGGGCCCGTGGCGCTCTTCGAAGGGGTCGAGCCCCAGGAACACGATCCCGGCGCTCGCGCTCTTGACGAACCCGGCGATGCTGAGGCCCGGGAAAGCGACCGCGCTGGCCACGCCCGGCTCGGCCAGGGCGATCTCCGACATGCGCCGGATGACCGCCTCGGTGCGGTCGATCGAGGCCCCGTCCGGCAGCTGGGCGAAGGCCACCAGGTACTGCTTGTCCTGGACCGGGATGAAGCCCGCAGGCACGGCCTCGAAGCTCTTCCAGGCCAGGCCGACCAGCCCCGTGTAGACGATCAGCGCGATCAGCGCCACCCGCAGCAGGCCGGAGACCGTGCGCCCGTAGAGCCGCGAGCCCCAGTCGAAGAAGCGGTTGAAGGGCCGGAAGAACCAGCCCAGGGCCAGGTCCAGGAAGCGCGTCAAGAGGTCGGGCTTGGCCCCGTGGGGCTGGAGCAGCACCGCGCACAGGGCCGGCGAGAGGGTCAGCGAATTGAAGGCGCTGATCGCCGTGGAGATCGCGATGGTGATCGCGAATTGCTTGTAGAACTGACCGGACAGGCCGCTGATGAAGGCCGCCGGGATG
The DNA here is from genome assembly GCA_044359835.1 of Planctomycetota bacterium. Taxonomy (GTDB): domain Bacteria; phylum Planctomycetota; class UBA1135; order UBA1135; genus JBIKLM01. The sequence goes on along the minus strand of JBIKLM010000327.1, from coordinate 3,621 downwards.
AACACCGCCGCCAGCACCAGCGCCGTGGCGATGATCGGCCCGGTCACCTCGCGCATGGCCTGCACGGTCGCCTCGAAGGGCGACTTGCCCAGACGGATGTTGCGCTCCACGTTTTCAACCACCACGATCGCGTCGTCGACCACGATGCCGATGGCCAGCACCAGCCCGAACAGCGAGAGGGCGTTGATGCTGAAGCCCAGGGCCTGCATGGCCGCGAAGGTGCCGACCAGCGACACGGGCACGGCCGCCAGGGGGATCAAGCTGGCGCGCCAGGTCTGTAGGAACACCACCACCACGATCACCACCAGGGCGATCGCTTCGAGCAGGGTGATCACGACCTTCTCGATCGACTGGCGCACGAACACCGTCGGGTCGTAGACGATCTGGTACTCGAGACCCGGGGGGAAACCGGCTTTCAGCTCCTCCATGGTGGCCCGCACCCCGTCGGAGACCCCGATGGCGTTGCTGCCCGGGGCCTGGAAGATCGGGATGGCGATGGCGGTCTGGTTGTCGAGCAGCGAGCGCAGGGCGTATTCGCCCGCGGCCAGCTCGAGGCGCGCCACGTGGCCGAGCAGCACCTTTTCGCCGTTGGGGCCGGTCTTGACCACGATTTCGGCAAACTCCTCCTCGTCCACCAAGCGGCCCTTGGCGTTGATCGCCAGCTCGAAGGCCTCCGGCACCGGCTGGGGCTGGGTGCCGATCGACCCCGCGGCCACCTGCACGTTCTGCTCGCGGATCGCGTTGACCACGTCGCCCGCGGTCAGACCCCGGCTGGCGCACTTGTCCGGATCGAGCCACACGCGCATGGCGTATTCGCCCGAGCCGAACAGCTCGACCTGGCCCACGCCCGGCAGGCGCGCCAGCACGTCCTTGACCTGCAGCGAGGCGTAGTTGCGCAGGTAGACCTCGTCGTAGCGGCCGTCCGGGGCGAACAGGTGCACGACCATGGTCAGGTCGGGCGAGGCCTTGACCGTGGTGACGCCCAGGCGGCGGGCCTCCTCGGGCAGCTTGGGCAGGGCTTGGGAGACGCGGTTTTGCACCTGCACCTGGGCCTGGTCCACGTCGGTGCCCAGCTTGAACGTCACCGTCAGGGTCATGACCCCGTCGGCGGTCGACTGGGAGGCCATGTAGAGCGAGTTCTCGACCCCGTTGATGGCCTGCTCGAGCGGCGCCGCGACCGTCTCGGAGATCGTCTTCGCGTTGGCGCCCGGATAGATCGCGCGCACCACGACCGTGGGCGGCACGACCTCCGGGTATTCGCTGATCGGCAGGGCCCGCATCGAGAGCAGGCCGATCAGGAAGATCAGCAGGGAAAGAACCCCGGCGAAGATCGGCCGGCGGATGAAGAAGGCAGAGAAATTCACGGGGGGCGGCGCGCGGGGCGCGGGGGTGGACTGGGTGGCGTGACCGGGGGTGCAGCGCGCGGGTTCGGGCGGCGCGCGGCCCCGGGGTGGGCGCCGGGGGTGGGCTGGATCGAGCGGGGCGCGGGGCGAGCGGGCCCGCACAGCGGTCCGGGCGCGCGGGAGCGGGCGCTCGAACGCGGCCGCGCTCCTGCCGCGGCCTGGATCAGCCGCCCTGCGGGGCGGCCGGCGGGGTCCCTTCGGCAGCGGCCTCCATCGGCGTCACGGGCTGGCCCGGGAAGCGGATGAACGACAGGCCGCTCACGACCACGCGCTCGCCCGCTTCCACGCCGGAGAGCACCGCGCGGCGGTCGCCGCGCGCCGGGCCCAGGTCCACCGTGCGGCGCTCGACCGTGTTGCCCGCGCCGACGACCCACAGGTAGCGCAGGGACTGGTCGGTGCCGATGGCGCGCTCGGGCACCATCAGGCGCGGCTTCTCGGCCGAGAGCGGCACGCTGACCCGCGCGAACAGGCCCGGCACCAGGCGCCCATCGGGGTTCGGCAGCAGCGCGCGCAGCAGCAGCGTGCCGGTGCTGGCCGAGACCTGGTTGTCCAGGGACTCGAGCGTGGCCGGCAGGCCCTGACCGGCGCCCTCGGCCAGATCGACGCTGAGGCGCAGGCGCCCGCTTTCATCGAGGGGCAGCTCGCCGGCCGCCAGGGCCTGCTGCAGCGCCAGGAAGCTGGCTTCGTCCAGGTCGGCGTAGACGTGCAGCGGGTCCACGGACACCAGCGTGGCCAGGTGCGTGGCCTGGCCCGCTTGGCCGCTGACCAGGTTGCCCGGGGTGACCAGGGCGCGGCCGATCCGGCCGGAAACCGGCGCGCTCACGCGCGTGAACGACAGGTCCAGATCCGCCGCGTCCAGGGCCGCTTGCTTCGAGGCCAAGCCGGCCTCCGCTTCGGCCAGGGCGGCGCGGCGCTGCTCGAGCTCCTCGGCCGAGATCGCGCCGCCGTCGACCAGGGAGCGCGCGCGTTCCCACTCGATGCGCGCGTTGTCGAGGCGCACCTGGGACTCCGCGAGCGCAGCGGCCGCCGCGGCGCGGCTCGCCGCGTAGGGCCGCGGATCGATCGTGAACAGGAGCTGGCCGGCCTCCACCCGCTGGCCGGCTTCGAAATGCAGCGCATCCAGGTTGCCATCGACGCGCGCGCGCAGCTCGACCAGGTCGATCGCCGCCAGGCGACCCGTGAAGCGCCCGAAATCGGCCACCGGCTCCGCCTCGAGCCGCATGACGGTCACCGGGGGCGGCGGCGGGGCCTGGGGCGTGTCCAGGGGGGCGCCGGAATCCCGGTCGCAGCCGGCCAGCAGCAGGGAACCGAGCAGGAGGCTCGCCAGAGCGGCGCGCCCAGGGAGCACAGGGGCCAGGGGACGCCGGCCTTGGGGCGCGGCGATCGACGCAGAGGGACGGGGCATGGCGGGGGGAATGGGCGGGGACCGCACGGTTATAGATGACCGGTCAACTATCTTTCCAGGGGCCGCCGCGCTTCGAGGCCCACCCGACGGGGCGGGCGCTCCCTCGGGATGCGCCCAGGCGGGCTGCCGATGGGCGCGGAGCTCGGTTCCCCGGTGGAGCTCGCGATCCCGTTCCGACCGGAGCACGGGCAGCCCGCGGGCCGCCGTGCAAAGCCAGCCTGCGGCCGCCATCGGCTTCATGGGGCGTCCGGGCAAGGGAGCAGGACCCAGGGCAGGCGCCGGGGTCGCTCATCGGCCGGTCTCGCCGCGCAGCGCCGATCCCAGACTCCCTGGCCGCCGGATGGCGGCCCGAAGGCATCTGACGGGCTGTTTCGATTGCCAGGGCGCAGCTCGGGCGGTTCTCTTGCGCCTGTCAGGCCTTCAGGCGGTGCGGCGGGCGCCGAGGGCTTCGAGCAGCAGCGGGCCGAGCTGCTGGAGGGGCGCCAGGTCGTTTTGCACGCGGGCCTCGAGCTCGGCCCCGAGCAGCACGTGGGTCAGGAGGCGCGCCTTGTGCTCCGGGTCTCCGGCGGCCACCAGGCCCGCGCGCTGGGCGTCTTCGATCGCGTGCACCAGGTGGAAATGGCCCCGTTCGAGCAGTTCTTCGGCCTTGCGGCGCAGGCGCTCGCTCTGCGGGCCCGCTTCGGAGCCCAGCGTGCACAGCGGACAGCCCGGCACCCGCCCGTGGCGCTCGAAGAATTGCTTCTGGTCCGCGAGGATCGCGTCGCACCAGCGCTGCAGACGTTCGAGGGGCGGCACCGCCGGCGCGAAGATGGC
>JBIKLM010000326.1:0-5157 GCA_044359835.1 Planctomycetota bacterium | reverse complement strand
AACGGCGAGGCCCTCGCTTGGGGAGGCTCGGGCCCCCTACGGTCCCCGGGGGCGCGCGCGGCGCGCCCGCGGCGCTCCGGCGGGGGTCGCCACGGCCTGTGCAGGAGCGTGGGCCGTCCCGGCGAACCGGCGTCGACCGGACCCGATCGACCTCGGGCGCCCAGCCGCAAGCGCGCGGCGGCACCGGGATCCATGGCCCTATGGGATCGGCGCGCGCAGCGGAGCGGGCTTGGGCGAACCCGGCCCGATCTCGCCAGCGCCTCACCCGGCTCCGCCGGTCTCAAGGGCTCCGCGCCCCTTGGCCCCAGCGTCCGAGCGCAGGCCAACCTGCGGGGCCTTGCGCGACCGGCATCCGGCGGATCCCGATCCGCTCCGCTTCAGCGCGCCACGGACAGGGGCTCGCCGACCGGCGGTCGCGACAGCGAGAGCGCTGAGATGCGCCCTTCGTGGAAGCGGGGCCGCACGACGCTGTGGCTGGCCAAGGTTTCCAGCTTGGGATGGTCGCTGCGATGGTGGACACCCCGGCTCTCCTCGCGCATCAGGGCGCAGGTGACCGCGGTGCGGGCGACCGTCAGCATGTTGAGCAGCTCGTGGGTGGCGATCGTCGGGGCCGCCAAACGCTCCACGGCTCGCGCCCACAGGTCGACCTTGGCCAGCGCATCCAGCATCGGCTCGCGGGAGCGCACGACCCCCATCTGCCGCCACATCAGCGACTTGAGCGAATAGGTGACGTCGTCGAGGTTGACGCGCAGCTCCGTGACCGGCGCGGCAGCGGGCGAGGGCACCTTGGGGATCGCGGCGCGACGCACCTCGCGCACTGCGGCGGCCGCTGCCGCCCCGCAGCGCTCGCCCAGCACCAGGCCTTCGAGCAACGAATTGGACCCCATCCGATTGGCGCCGTGGAGGCCGGAGCTGGCGCATTCGCCCACGGCCCACAGGCCCGAGACCTCGGTGGCTCCATCGCCGTCGGTCTGGACTCCACCGACCATGTAGTGCAAGCCCGGTCGGACCGGGATCGGTTGCTTGGCGATATCGATGCCGAAGAATCCGCAGGTCCGGCTGATGCTGGGGAACAGCTGGTGGGGATCCCCGGGCACGCTGGAGAGGTCCAGGTAGACGTTGGTGTCCTCCGTCTCGGCCATGCGCTGGGCCACGGCCCGGCTGACCACATCCCGCGGGGCCAGTTCGGCGTCCGGGTGGAACCTGGGCATGAAGCGTTCGCCGAACTTGTCGCGCAGGACGCCGCCGTTGCCGCGCACGATTTCGCTGATCAGGACCCGGGCGGCGCCTGCGATGTACAGGCAGGTCGGGTGGAACTGGAAGAACTCGAGATCGCGCAGCGCGGCGCCGGCTCGCAGCGCCAAGGCCACCCCATCGGCTGTGGCGATCACCGGATTGGTCGTTTCGCGATAGAGCTGACCTCCGCCCCCGGTGGCCAGAATCACCTGGCTGGCGGTCATGCCGAAGCGCTCGCCAGCAGCGTTGGCGCACAGGGCGCCGCAGACCCCACCGCGGTCGTCGCGCAGCAGATCCACCACGAACAGCCGCGGGAAGGGCGTGATGCGCGGATGGGCTTCGATCCGCGCCACGAGGGTGCGCTGGACCTCTCGACCGGTGGCGTCGCCGCCCGCGTGCAGGACCCGCGCATGGCTGTGGCCGCCTTCGCGCGACAGCGCCAAGCCGCCGCCGCCGGTGCGGTCGAAGCCGGCCCCCCAGCTCAGCAGCTGCTGCACGGCTGCCGGACCGCCGTGGACCACCCGCTCGACCACCGGGGCTTCGCACAGGCCGCAGCCCACCGCGAGGGTGTCGCGCAGGTGGGCCGCGAAGGAATCCTCCGGCCCGAACACCGCGGCGATCCCGCCCTGGGCATAGAGGGTGTTCGACTCCTCAAGGTCGGCCTTGGCCACGAGCGCCACCTCGGCTCCGGCGGCTGCGGCGGCCAGGGCTGCCGAGGCGCCGGCGACTCCGCCCCCCACCACCAGGACATCAAAGCGGTACAGCGCCAAGCGACGCAGGTCGACTCCGGCCAGGCGCGCGGGAAGGTCGAGGGAGAACTCGTGTTGGACCAATGGAGGCTGGGAGCCCTGACGCAGGAGGCCCCACAGGTTAATAGGACCGGGCTCGCCCCGCGCCCAGACCGCACATCCAGCCCCTCGGACAGTCCCGGGGATCTCCGGGCGCGCTGGCTGGGCCGCGGGTCAGCGACGCCGAAGGCGAGCGGACCGGCCAGCCTCGAGCCCCTTTCCCCGGCGAACACGGACGGGCTAGCGGGGGGCAGCGGTGCTGCGCTCTCAACCGACCGATGCACGGCGCGCCCCCAGCGGCCCATGCCGAGTTCAACGTCAGGTTCGCTGCGCTTGCCTGCAGCACGCAGCCCCTTCGGAAACGAAGCGGACCTCCGCCTCCAGGGTCCCGCGAGGACTCGGGAGCTCCCCGGCGGTCTGCTGGGCACAGCCCCTGCCCCTGGCGTAGGACCGAAGGGGCCGCCCCCCCTTGCCGAACGGCCACTGGGCCCCGGGCAGAGAGGATCAACCTTCCCCCCCGAGGGACGGCGAGATCTGCATGCCATTCGGGTCTTGTTCGGGTCGAGGACGCCGGTTACGTTCGGGTTCTGTTCCCCTAACAGAGCGCAGACCCTCCGCCGCCTGCTGACCCCAAGGCCGGGGATAGCCGGGCTGGCCCGGCCGCTCCAGTCGCCCGCAGCGGCGGTCCAGCCGATCGCCGGAGCCCCCAGGCCCCGCGCCCCAAGACCTCCATCCAGGGGCCCCAAATCCAACAGCCGCGCTCCCGAAGCGCTTCGGTCGACCCCAGGCCTCAGGTCCCTTCCCTTGCGGCCGGCAGCGCTCGGCTGGCCCAACCGCAGATCCGCGCAGTCCACAGCCCGACACCCCCCATGAGCACCATCACCCTCGCCTCCGTGCTGGAGGATGCCCAAAGCAGACGCGAGAGCTCTCGACGCCGCTGGCTGAAGCTGCAGCGCAGCCTCGAGAGCTTCCGGATCGGAGCAGGCCAAGGCTCCCGTTCGGGGGGCGCCCCGAGCGCGCTAGTCGCAGAACCCGAGCTGTCCGAGGCCGATGCTCCCACGCTGTGCGAGCCCTGGCCCGCAGCCCACGGCGATGCTCCCCGGAAGGAACACCCGGTCCAAGCGCCGCACTCAAGCGCCCTCCTTAGGCAGGTTGCCCGCTTCTCAGCGAAGGCGAGGCAAACCGCCGCGTCCCTCGCGCTGACCAAGGCTGCCAGGCTCGATCAAGAGCCTCGGCTTGTTCTGTCAGCGCACAGCGTCGCTGCCCTGCCCCTACGCCGCGAAGGGCCGACCTCTGTGCCGCCGCTCGCCGAAGCTCAGACGGGGCGAGCCACCGCAGGGGCAGACGCGAGGCACAGCCTGATCGCCGAGACGCTTTCGGAAGCCACCACCCTGCTGGCCTTCCTGCTCTTCCTTGGCGGGGCCCTGCTGATCTGACGCGTGGGCCAGTCCGGTCTCCGCTCGCCCAGTGGCCCATGTGCCCCGACCTCGACCGCGAAATGAGTCGGCGTCGATCCCCAGGCGGCGAACAGAGACAGCAAGACCGAACCCGCCGATCTGCTGGCCACGGCTCCACGCCGTCCAGGAGCATCGGGCGTGCGACTGCACCGAACTCTCCTCGCCGACCGACCCTCCCCTAAGCCTCCCCCGGGCCTCACTGCCCGTTCCTCCCCGATGCAGCCGCCGCCCCTGACGAAGCGCCAGCGCCAGATCCTCGATTATTACCGGCAGTTCGCCTCCGACCATGGGCTCAGCCCAACCCTGGAAGAGGTCGCCAAGCACTTCGACCTCAACAAGGTCACGATCTTTGGCCACGTCGCAGAGCTCGAGCGCAAAGGCCTGATCCGCCGCTCCCAGAAGGGCATCAGCCGAGGCATCTTCCCCGTCGACGCTCCGGCCAAGGAAGAGCGGACCCCCGGGGTCTGGATCCGCGGTCGCATCGCCGCTGGCCGCCCCATCGAAGCCCTGGAGGATCTGGAGCGTTTCGACCTGGCCGAGCTGGTGCCGCCTGGATCCGAGGTGTATGCCTTGCGCGTCCAGGGCGACTCGATGATCGAAGAAGGCATCCACGATGGCGACCTGGTGCTCGTCGAAGCCCGCAACAACCCCAAACCTCGGGACATCGTCGTCGCTGTCTTGCCCGATGGCGACGCAACCCTGAAGCGCTACGTGCCCCTGCCCGATGGCAGGGTCCGCCTGGAGCCCGCCAACCCGAGCATGCAAGCGGTTGTCCTCGATTCGATCGAAGTCCATGGCGTGTTGACCGGAGTGATCCGCCAGGTCCGACGCAGCTGAGCAGCCCTCCAACCCGGCGGCAAATCCCCGGTCGAGGGTTCCGCTCGAGGCTTCCGCTCGAGGCTTCCGCTCGAGGCTTCCGGTCGAGGGCCCTGCTCGAGGGCCCTGCTCGAGGGCTCTCCTGAAGACAACTCCGTGGGATCCACCGGGAACTCACCCTGCGGGAGCAGCATGCCTCAGGTCGGCCACTGACCGCCCCCGAAGGGAGAGGGCGACAATCTGCGTCACCGGCGGCCGTCATGAGGCTCGGCGGCCTCGCAATCGAAGGAGCAAGTGGGCGGGGGGGACCTACCGGAGCGAGCGAAGGCCCCCAAGCGGGCCAAGCTGCACTGGTCCGTTGGTGTCCCCTGCGCAACGGCCGGCACAGTGCCGAAGACACAGCCTGCTGCTCACCACGACGCGGCAGCGAAACCGGTTCAGAAATGGAAGCGGGCCGCCCCGAAGGACGGCCCGCTAGGAGACCCCGGCGATACCTACTTTCGCGCTGATGCACTATCATCGGCAGCTCCTGCTTGACGACCGTGTTCGGAATGGGAACGGGTATTTCCAGGAGCTCATTGACACCGGGATTACGGTGGCACAGCCATCAGGCTGTGCTGAGGGGGAGGTGAGTTGGAAACGGGAAACTTCGCAACCGATCCTGTTCGTTGACCGCAGAGCGGGCAAGGAAAAGGATGGTCAAGCCGATCGTCCGATTAGTACCGGTAAGCTGAACGCTTTGCAGCGCTTACACCGCCGGCCTATCAACCTGGTAGTCTTCCAGGGGACTGGTAGGGATGACTAGTTTTGGAGAAGGCTTCGCGCTTAGATGCATTCAGCGCTTATCCGTTCCGACCATA